>JBGQCL010000014.1:0-57619 GCA_041495365.1 Kofleriaceae bacterium
CCAGCCCTCGAATCGCGGCGCCATCGTCCTCGACCAGTCGGGCGGGGGCCAACTTCCTACGCGATGGCATGGCGATCCTCGACCATCACGAAGCCTGCCCGATCCGGCCTCTGTTCACGTAGTCGGGGCCGCTCGCTAACACCAACAAATGATGCACTGCTGGAGCCAGCGAAGGAACTACTCGACAAATCTCGCGGGCGTTCGTGGAGGCTGATCTTCGCCGCGCTCTGCGTCATTGGAACCCCAGATGAGATTATTTCCTACATCAATCATGTTTGGGGAAAGGGTAACCGCGCCGGCATGTGGCTTCTTGAGCCCCTTGTGGAGCGGCTGTCTCGAGACGATTCGGCGCGCTACGCGCTTCAAGATCTAGTGCTGGCGAGTACATCGAGATCGGCAGCGGTCGCTATTTCCGTCGCACTCGCGACGACTGCCCCACTACACCCAGACATCGCCTCCAAGCTTCAACTAATTCTCGAGCGAGAGCTCTCGGGAGATGAACCGGCGATAGTCACATTCGATGCCCGCTTCGGCACAGTACGCTCGGTTGCGGCTGTCCTTTTGGATCTACTCCACGCATGACGCCGCGACAGAAAATCTCACCAGTTCCTTGAGCAGCTTGGGAGTCCCCATCGGTGTTCGATCCCCATTGGCGGGCTTCGCCGCAAGGCGCCTGCACGCGCTTGGTTCGGCGCTGCGTACTCTTCTGGAACGCTTTCGCCGAACATTAGCTCCCACAGAAGCGCGACTTCGAAGGCCTGGTATCCGGTGCACGAGCCCCGTTCTGGCGTGAGCGATCGGCGAGGTGCATCGTGAGTTACGATGTCAGACACGAAAGCGATCTGGCGATCACGCGTGGCAGCGTGGCGCGCAAGCGGCGAGACGGCGGAGGAGTTCAGTGCGGGCCAGGGATTCGCGGTGGGCACGTTGCGCTGGTGGTCGTCACGCCTTGGACGTGAAGGCACACCGGCATCAGTGGCGAGCTCGGGCATCCGGCTGGCCAAGGTGATGAGGTCGACTGTGCCGGCGTCGGTCGTCGCGCCGAGCGGGCGCGGCGCGATCATCATCGAGATGCACGATGCCCGCGTCCGGGTTCTGGTCGAGGCTGGCGTTGATCGCGCGACGCTGTCCACCGTGCTGGAGCTGGTGGGCAAGGGAGGCGGCCGATGATCCCGCACGGCGTCGAAGTGTTCGTCGGGCTCGACCGATAGATCTCAGATGGGGGTTCGAGAGGCTCTCGGGTGTGATCACCGAGAAGCTTGGCCGCAGCTCTCGCAGCGGGGCGATGTTCGTGTTCTTCGGCAAGCGTCGGACGGCGCTCAAGATTTTGTTCTTCGATGGAGGTGGGCTCTGCGTTTTTTACAGGCTCTTCACGCGTTTGGGTGATGGGCCATTGCCGAGCTGATAGCCTCCGACCTGATGCCACGCGCCTGCGACGCTGTACCAGGGCAAGCTCGCGCTCCGCGCTCGGCGCCTACGGCGCCCCTGGACAGCGTCTCGGCGCGTGGCGGAGCGCTGGTGCGAGGCCGGGTAGGTCCGGCCTCGCCAAATGGCGTAGCCCGAAGAGGGAGGTAGTGAGGGAGCACCCGACCTGGTCCGCCGTGGGGTGTGCAAACTCACAAACGAATCGGAGGGGTGCTCGTCACCATCCTGACCGAGCAGCTGTTCCCTGCCAAGGGCTGGCGTGTCACCGCGACGGCACGCGAGGCGGACCAGGTCGTCGTGGATCTCGAGGCGGCGCGGGTCGCGGCGATCTGCTCGGGCTGTGGCGAGACCAAGCTGCGGATCCACGACGTCAAGGCGACCCGGACGTGGCGCCACACCGACTGCTGGAATGTGCCGACGGTGGTCCGGGCGGCGCTTCGCCGGGTCCGCTGCCGGCACTGCGGCGTGCGCATCGAGCAGGTGCCGTGGGCGCGGACCCGGTCGCGGTTCACGCACGCGTTCGAAGCGGAGGTGCTCCGGCGAGCGCGTGACTGCTCGATCTCGGGCGTGTGCCGCCAGCTCGGCCTGCACTGGACCAGCGTGATGCGCCTGATCGAGCGCTGGGTCAAAGACTCGGCCGCGCGCCAGTTCAAGAAGCCGCTGCGGGTCATCGGCGTCGACGAGGTCAGCTACGGTCGGGGCAAGCGCAAGTACTTGACCATCGTCTGGGACCACGACCGGGCACGCGTGGTCTGGATCGGCCAAGGTCGGGAGCGGGACACCCTCGACGCGTTCTTCGCCAAGCTCGGGCCGCGGCGCAGCCGCCGGATCCGCGTCGTCACCATGGACATGTGGCAGGGCTACATCGGCTCGGTGAAGGCCCATGCCCCCTTGGCCGAGATCGTGTTCGACCGCTTCCACATCGAGCGCTACCTGACCTAGGCGGTCGAGGAGGTACGCCGCCAGGAGTTCTTCCGACGTGGTGGCATTTACCGCGATGCGTCCGCGGCAAGAAGTGGCTGCTCCTGACCAAGTTCCGCCGCCTCCGTCGCCGCAAACGCCTCGAGCTCGATGCCCTGCTGCGCATGAACCACCGCTTGTACAAGGCCTGGCTGTTCAAGGAGCAGTTCGAGCATGCGTGGATCTACACGACCGAGCAGGGCATGCGCGACTTCCTCGTTCGATGGCGCAGACTGATGAACTGGTCGCGGCTCACCTCGCTCATCGCGTTCTACGACATGCTGATGCGTCATATCGTTGGCGTCGTCTCCTGGGCGCGGCACCGGCTGACCAACGCCGCCCTCGAAGGCAACAATAGCCGAGTCCGCGCCATCAGCCAACGCGCTCACAGCTATCGCAATCCCAACAACCTGATGTTGGTGCTCTATCATGCGTCCTGGAAGTAGCTCGGCAATGGCCCATCACCCGAATGCGCGAAGAGCGTTTTTACAAGCGACTTGATCGGGGGACATTCCGGATCCCTGGGCCAGCGGACGAAGGCGCGGCCATGCTCACGATCGGCGAGCGTGAGCTCGAGGATCTTCTCGATGGTATCGACCTGGAGCCAGACACCAGTCGACGGAAACCGACCGCGCACTGATTTCGGTGATCGATGTCGATTGGGGATCGACATCGCGGTCGAATCCGGATAGATGAGAATTGTGCGAGACGAGACGCGCGCGACCGACGACGCCGAGCCGACGCGTGCTCAGCTCCTCGAGCTCGAAGCGGCCCTCGCCGCCGAGCGCGCTGCGCTTGTGGCCGAGCGGCAACGCGCCGCCGAGATCGAGGCGAAGCATGATCGGCTGCACGAGGCGTTTCGACAGCTCCAGTTCGAGCTCGAGCTGCTGAAGCGGCGCCTGTTTCACGCCAAGGCGGAGCGCATCGACACCGGGCAGCTCGAGCTGGAGTTCGCGGCCAAGCTCGCAGCGCTCGACACGCTCGCCGGTCAGCTGCAATCGAATGAGGCACCCGCCGGGCCGGCCGCGAGCACGGATGACGCGAGCGAGGGCGGCCCGCGTGGGTCGAAGGGAAAGCCCCAGCAGCGGCGAGGACGTCGCGATTTCAATGAGCTCGATCTTCCCGAGGAGCGCATCGAGGTTCCGGATCTCGAGCTCGACGGCAAGGTCGAACGGATCGGCACGGAGGAGAGTTCAAAGGTGATGTGGCGGCGCGGGGGCCTCTGTCGGGTGGTGTTCGCGCGCATCAAGTACAAGCCGAGCGTGAAGCTCGAAGAGGTCGCGGCCAAGCCTGAGGGCTCCTCGACCACCGGACCCGCCGATGGCGATGCCCCGACCGACGATCTTGCGGCGATCCAGCTCGTGGCCGACATGCCAGCTGGTACCGTCGCGGACGAGCATGAGGGCCCATCGGGCATCGGACCCGTCACCGATGGCGATGGCCTGGCCGACGATCTTGCGACGGTCCAGCCCGTGGCCGACGTGCCAGCTGGTACCGTCGCGGACGCGGCATCGCCGACGATCGCCGACGCGACCGCGCTCCCTGTGTCGAAGATCCCCATGTCGAAGATCGTCACCGCCCCGATGCCCCCGATGTTGTTCCAGCGCTCGCTCGCGACGCCGTCGCTGGTCGCGCACATCGCGAGCGACAAGTGGTGTGATGGCCTGCCGCTTCACCGTCAAGAGGATCGATTCAAGCGGCTCGGCCTCCCGATCGATCGCGGTACGATGTCGCGGTGGCTCGAGCACGCCGGCGCAACCGTCGGAGCCACCGTCGTTCACGCGATGCACGCCGACGCGATGCTCCACGCATTCTGTATCCTCACCGACGCCACGGGTGTGATGGTCCAGCCACTTCGCGACGAGCACAAGGGTGACAAGCCGCGCCGGAGCCTGCAGCGCAAGAGCTGCCGACGTGGGCACTTCTTCGTCCAGATCGCCGATGGCGACCACGTGTTCTTCGAGTATGCCGCCAAGGAAACCTCCGCCGCGGTCGGCGAGATGTTTCGCGGGTTCACCGGCTACATCCAGGCCGACGCCAAGAGCGTCTACGACTTCCTCTACAGACCACCCCGCAACCCGCGCTCGCCTCGACCCCGCCCAACTCGAGCAAGAGCTGGGGCGACTCGACATCCCGCCGCCGCCCTCGTCGGAGCAGCCGGCCTCGGGCTGAGCGAATCGCCGTCGTCACGCGCTCAAGGTGCCATCACCCGCCATCGGTTGGAAGAACGGGGCTCGTGCACCGGATACAAGGCCTTCGACACACCCGGCACAACGACATACGCTGAACCTATCAGATCTCGACCCGCGTCGCCGCGCCTAGTATCTTGCGGAGCCGGTGGTCGACCCAGCCTCGACTTCCGGGTGGCATCGGCTCGCTCGGCCTCGCGGCCCAGCCCCCGGAGCCGCGTTACTTGAGGCGCGGGTGATCGGATCCCGCCACGGCTCGGTGACTAGTGAGCTTCGCGCTCGATCTCGGCAGCGAAGCTCGGCAGCTCATTGGCCTCGACCAGCCGTACCTCGTGGTCGCTGAGCAGGCGGTCGACGCGCTGGCGGAGCTGTTGATCGTCGATCTCGGCCACCACGATGAGCTTGCTCTTGGCGCCATCTGGTCCCGGATGCTTCACAAACAAGAGGCCCTTCGAGCCGAGGTCGCTCGCTTCTTCAAGTGCGTTTTCCTCGTACCTCGACAGGCCAACGGCCTTCACCAGGTTCCGCGCGCCATTCTGGAACGCGAAGTCCGCGGTGAATGGTGCGTTGAGCACCGGCACGCTGACTTCGGGGCGGCGCTGGATCGGGACGTTCCGGCGTTGTAGCTGCCGAACGATCAGCGCGAGGTCCGGCTTAGGCGTGCGGCGTTCGCGGCGCTGGAGCTCGGGGTCCTCGACCAGCCGCAGGAACAGCGCGATGACGTCGTCGTCCAGGTCCTTGACGACCATCGGGCGGGGAGCTGAGATCTGGAGCTTGCCCGCCTCGGCCGCACCGAATGCGGCGAGCGCTTCGGCCTTGGGCTCTACGTCCTTCAGCCGCTCCGCGAAGCCGTCCTTGATGAGCGTCAGGCGGGTGTTGTCGAACGCCTCCGCACCGAGCCGGCGCTTCACGTACTCGTTCCGCTCTGCCATGCGCACGCGCATGCCGAGCCCCGGCGCGCCGACGATGACGCCCACGTTGACGGCCTCGCCCCGCTCGATGTCCGGGCAGAAGCGCACCACACTGTAAAATCCGGGATGGTTCATTGATCGCTCGGGGGAGATTGGTCCCACCTGCATTCGGTCGCTAGCCAGCTTTCGATGTGGGTCGCGACGTGCGTCGCACGGCGCTTGAGGAAGCCTGGGAGATCTTGCCGTACTTGGCCATCGGGAAGCCACTGCTTTGGGGTCCGGCGTACCAGGTCGTCGATTTCGTTGGTCTGGGCGACGTGTCGCAGCCGCTCCACGAAGGGTTCCAGGTCCTCGCGGTCGATCCGGTTCACGAACTCGGGGAACAGCCCGTAGACCATGTCCTCGCGTTCGCGATCGATGTTGAGGCAGAGGCTCGTCAGCTCGCCGTCTTGCCGGATCACATGGGTGTGGTCGATCGCCAGCAAACGGAACAGACCACGCGGCACACCGCCCTCGCGCAGGAACACGTTGCGGAGGTTCTTGCGCGTCCGTCCCTCCCGGACGAGGTAGCGGTCGGGGTTGCGTAGCCAGGTGTCGAGCACGACTAGGCCAGGGATGTGCTCGGGGTGTTCCAACGCGTCGAGCAACGCGCCACGACCATCCCATGAGCTGCCCTCGACAAACTGCGTCGCGAAACACGGACCGGGTTGCGGCACGAGGCCATGCTCGAGTGGCACGCACAGCTCGTGCGGGAACTCGGGGACAGCAACATCGAAGACAGGGAGCCCGAGCAAACGCGCCGCACCCGTCCCGATGAACTCGCACGCGAGCGCGCTGCCACCCTCGGGGTTGCCCAGGACTTTGACGAACGCATGCGCACCGTCATCCAGCTCGCACTCGATCGGGCGGGTGCTCGTCTCGAGCACGCGGATCACGCGCCGTACCGTCGCCGGCTGCCAAGACGTAGTCGCCGAGCTCCCCGAGGTCACTGGTTGAAGCTACCGCTATCGAGCGACCGCGGTTCGATCACGCTACAACAAAGGCGCATGCGAGACGGTAGAGCGATCTCGGCACCGCCTCTCCATCACCGCCGCGGTGTCGCCGGTTCTGGAGGTCGTGCCGATCGGGTCGTTCACGGCCGCCAATTGGATCGGCGCGATCGCCAGTGGCGCAAAGGGCGGCCGGGGCCGAGCTTGCTGCTCTGCCGGCGCCTGGTTGCGAAATGATGCGAGACGTCCACTTTGATGTCGGAAGCTGCGGCGCGAACCGACCTTCAGATTTGACGTGCATCATTCAGCTGAAGGTCGCTTCGTTCACACCAAAGTTCACACTTTCGCCGTGACAACCGGGGACGCCCTGAAACGCGTGGAAGCGTTAAGTCGCCGGAACGTCTCGCAAGTTAGCGTGTCGTTTGGCCCGACGAGCTGTTTCCGCAAGACCCACTCACTCCCAGCAGCGCTTCCAGCGCCGCCGCCGGCATGGACAACGCCGTACACGGCGATGGCCCGCGAGGACCAGCTCGCGTGGACCACGCTCGACGAGGTCACGAGGGCAGCGAAGGCGTTCCTCGATCCGGTGCTCGCCGGAGACGTCGATGCGACCTGGAACCCCGAGAGCTGGACCTGGGGTTGAGCCCGGGGATGACACCGCCGGTCACTCGGCCCACATGGTGATGTCGGTCGCGGCCTCCATCGCGAGCTGGTAGGTGCGGTCCCAGTCGGGGTGGCGCAGCAGGAGGAAGCCGTCGCTGACCAGCGTCTTCTTCCAGTCGCGGCGCGGGCTGCCCGGCGGCAGCAGGCGCTGCTCGACGACGTGCTCGGCGTGGCGGTGCAGGAACTCGGCGAGGCCGTCGATCCGGGTGATCCGGCCGTGGCCGTGGGCGCGCTTGAAGATGATCGCGGCGTTGTACGTGCGCGCGGCCTTTGCCTCGAACCGGCCCCAGCACACCGCGCGCGCCCACTCGCGGAACAGGTCGATGTCGCAGGTGTAGTTCATCTGGTCGACCAGGTGCGCGCCGCCCGGCCGGCAGCCGATCTCGCCGAACACGACCTCGCCGCTCGCCGTGCGGTACCACTCCATGTGGGTGAAGCCGTCGCCCATGCCGAGCGCGCCGAGCACCTGGCGGCCGAGCGCGATGCCGGCGGCGAGCCTGGGCTGCGCCAGGTCGCGCACCGTGATGATCACCGGGCTGATCCACTCGCTGGACCGCGCATCGAGCGGGCGCGGCAGGTACTGCGCGACGTTCTCGAACGCCGGCGCGCCGGCGATGCACACGGTGTCGAACGTGTACTCGTCGCCGTCGACGAACTCCTCGCAGCTGGCCTCGGTGACGTGGCGCATGCGGGCGAGCGCGGCGTCGAGCGCGGCCGCGTCGTCGACCCGGTAGGTGTCGGCGCTGCCCGCGCCGGCGATCGGCTTGACGATCAGCGGGAAGCCGATCCGCTCGGCGGCGGCGCGGGTCTCGGCGACCGTGCGGACGCGCTCGGCGCGCGGCACGCGCAGGCCGGCCGCGGCGACCCGCTGCTTCATCAGCTGCTTGTCGCGGAACCCGTGGACCGCGTCGACCGTCATCCCGGGCACGCCGAGCCGCTCGCGCAGCCGCGCCGCGGTCAGCACCATGACCTCCCAGTTGGCGAGCACGCGGTCGACCTCGCGGCCGCGCAGCCAGGCGTGGACCCGGTCGACCACGTCGGCCTCGGCGAGCAGGCGCGGGACCTGGAGGTAGTCGTGGAGGTGGCGCTTGAGCTCGGCCGGCAGCGCCTGGATCGGCGCGTCGCCGACGCCGTAGACCTCGGCGCCGACCTCGGCCAGCCCGCGGGTGTACTGCTGCATCTCCGGCGGGTAGCTCGGCGCGAGGAACACGACCTTCATCGCCGGCATGTTACAACGCGGATCATGCGCAACGTGGTGTTCGTCGCGCCGTTCCCCCTCGACACGACGATGCGGTTCGCGCGCGCCGCCGCAGGGCTCGACGACGTCCGGATGTTCGGCATCCTGCAGGAGCCGCCCCGCGGCAACGACGCCGGGATGTTCGCCGACCTGGTGACGGTCAACGACGGGCTCGACACCTCGCAGCTGATCGCGGCGGCCCGCGTGCTGGTGCGCAGGCACGGCGCGATCCACCGCGTGCTCGGCATCCTCGAGGCGCTCCAGGTCCAGCTCGGCGAGCTGCGCCGCGCGCTCGCCGTGCCCGGCCCCGGCCCCGACACCGCCGAGCTGTTCCGCGACAAGGCGCGGATGAAGGACGAGCTCGGGCGCCACGGCCTGCCGTGCGCGCGCCATCGCCTGCTGCGGTCATGGAACGACGCCGAGGCGATGATCGCCGAGATCGGCCTGCCCGTCGTGCTCAAGCCGCCCGCCGGCATGGGCTGCAAGGCGACCTGGCGGGTCCGCACCGTCGAGGAGCTGCGCGGCGCGCTCGCCGCGATCCACGCCTCGCCCGACAACCCGGCGCTCGCCGAGGAGCTGCTGATCGGCCGCGAGCACAGCTTCGAGACCATCACGATCAACGGCCAGGTCCGGTTCCACTCGCTGTCGCGCTACCACCCGACGCCGCTCGAGGTGATGGAGACGCCGTGGATCCAGTGGGTGTGCGTGCTGCCGCGCGACATCTCCGGCCCCGAGTGGTCCGATGCGATCGAGCTCGGCGTCCGCGCGGTCACGGCGCTCGGCCTCGACACCGGGTTCACCCACATGGAGTGGTTCCGGCGCGACGACGGATCGCTCGCGATCGGCGAGATCGCCGCGCGCCCACCCGGCGCCCACATCGTCCGGATGACCGGCCTGGCGCACGACTACGACATGTACCGCGCGTGGGCCCGCGCGGTGGTCGACGATGCCTACGACGGGCCGTACCCCCGGCGCTACGCGGTCGGCTGCGCCTACCTGCGCGGCGTCGGCCGCGGCCGTGTGCTGCGCGTCACGGGCGCCGATCGCGTGCAGGAGCTGGTCGGCCGCCACGTGGTCGAGGCCCGGCTGCCCGAGCCCGGCGCGCCGCGCAGCGACAGCTACGAGGGCGACGGCTACGTGATCGTCCGGCATCCGGACACCGAGGTCGTCACCGCCGCGATGAAGACGATCATCGAAACGATCCAGGTGCAATACGGATAGGTGCGGCGCCGCGCCGCCGATGTAGGTTCAGCGCGACACCGCACCACATCTCCGCGCGCAAAGATGAACCTTTCGTGAATGCCGCGAGTCCAAGCGTCGTAGACTCGACAGGTCCGTCGGAGGAAGGCATGCGCACACGACTGTCCCGGCTCCTGTTCACCGCGATCCTGGGTGGAGCGATCCTCGGCTCCACGGGGCGCTCGAACGCAGATGATCACCGCGGTGACCACCGCGAGGAACGGCGTGAGGAACGCCACGACGAGCGGCGTGAGGACCGCCACGAGGAGCGGCGCGAGGAACGCCACGACGAGCACCGCGCCGAGGGCCGCGACCACCGTCGCCCCTACGCGGCACCGCCGGCTGCGCGCAACGAGCGCCACGAGAACCGCCGCGGCTACGTCTGGGTCGGCGGCGGCTACGACTGGCGCGACGGCCGCTACGTCTGGACCCCCGGCCACCACGAGCACGAGCGGTCCGGCTTCCGCTGGCGCGAGCCGCGCTGGGAGATGCGCGACGGCGCCTACATCCGGATCGACGGGGGCTGGATCACGCTCGGCCCGGCCGGCGCCCCGCCGGAGGTGCGCGTCGAGCGCTGGGAGGCCCGCCCCGGACACATCTGGGTCCGCGGCCACTGGGACTGGGTCAACGGCAGCTGGACGTGGATCCCCGGCCACCACGAGCGCGAGCGCGTCGGCCACATCTGGCGCGAGCCGCGCTGGGAGATGCGCGACGGCGTGTACGTGAAGGTCGAGGGCACCTGGGTCGTGCGCTGACGATCCGACGCGGCGGCGCTCCGCACCCCGGCGACGCGGTACAGTTATTCAGTGTCACACTCGCAGCGTAGCATGCACACAACTACACGGACGGTCATGCCGGCGAACCCCCACCGCCATGGAACGCGACGGTCTCGTGCGAGAATCCACGTCGGAGGGCGCGAACCGTGTGCCGGCGCCACACCCCGCGACACGAGCTCGCGTCCAGCAAGTGCCAGTCCAGGGAGTTCTCGTTGACTCCACATCGCGGTGAGCCCGACATCGACGGTCGGCATCGATACCCCATCATCGCCAGGAGTGGACTCGCGCGCTCGACGATCTCCATACGTACCCTGGATACGCGCCGACCGCCAATCGCGTGTTCCGCTGCCGGCGGTCATCGCATGGCGTGGTGAACCGTGACCAGCCGCTCGATCAGCTGGTCGAGCGCGGCGCCGGGGTCATCGCACAGCCCGGTGTGCACCGGCGAGGTCTGGATCACCGCGCTGCGCGGGGCGACCAGCCAGTGGAACCGCTCGCCGCGCGGCAGCGCCGCGATCGGGCCACCGCGCGGATCGCCCGCCGCGATCAGCGGGAACAGCGCGAGCGCGGCCTCGACCTCGGCGACGTCGACCGCGGGCCACAGCGCGACCAGCCGCGCGGCGTCGAGCGCGATCCGCGCCGCGAGGTAGCCCCGGGTCGGGCACGATACGATCGCGCCCGCGTTGATCAGCTCGCCGCGCTCGACCCGCGGCACGACCCGGATCAGCGCGTGGTCAAACGAGCTTGGCACGCGCCGCCTCCTCGACGAACAGCCGGGGCGCCGCGAGCCGCGACCCCAGGTGCTCGACGTAGCCGCGCCGCATCGCCTCGGGCGGCTCGTCGCCGATCAGCCAGTCGTCGGGGACCTGGGCGACGATCGCCGAGAGCGCGGCCTCGGTGATCCGCGGCGCGAGGGCGGCATCGGCGGCCGCGAGGTCGCCGGCGAACGGCAGCAGCGCGTGGCTGCGGATCATCGCGAACGGCGTCCGGCTGCGCGCCAGCCGGTCGGCGGCGGTCCGCGGCCAGTCGTGGTGGAAGTACAGCGCCGCACCGTGATCGATCAGGTACAGCGCGCGGTGCCAGCGCAGCAGGTTGGGGTTGCGCGGCGTGCGATCGACGTTGGTGACCAGCGCGTCGAACCACACCACGGCGGCGGCGAGCGCGCGGTCGGGCGGCGGCGCGAGCCCGGGCTCCCAGTTGAGCGCGCCCGGCAGGTAGTCGAGCGCGAGGTTGAGCCCGGCGCTCTTGCGCAGCAGGTCCTGGAGCTCCGGATCGGGCTCGGAGCGCGCGAGCACGGCGTCGACCTCGATCAGCACGAGCTGCGGGACCGGCAGGCCGAGCAGCCGGCCGAGCTCGCCGGCGATCAGCTCGGCGACCAGCGCGCGCGGGCCCTGCGCCGCGCCGCGGAACTTGGCGACGTAGGTGCCGTCGTCATCGGCCTCGACGATCGCGGGGACGGAGCCGCCCTCGCGCAGCGGCGTCAGGTACCGGATCGCGCGGACCGTGCGCACCTGCGCAATCTACCCCGAGCCCGGCCGGGAGCCGCACGCCGCGCCACCCGGATGCGCGGCGATGCGCGGCGATGCGCGACACCCCGCATTGACAGCGGCGCCGGCGGTCCAGAAGCTTGTCCGGCCGTGACGTCTCGCGGGTCGTGGAGGCTGCTCGCCGCGCTGCCGGTCGCGGCGATCGCGTGCGCCGCGCCGCCTCCGGCCTGTCCGCTCCCGCGGGCCCCGCCGCGCGCCGCGCCGCTGCTGTGGCGGGTCGAGCGCACCGGCGCGGGCGTGGTCTGGCTGTACGGGACGATCCACGACGCCGGCGCCGCCGACGTGCCCGAGGTCGCCTGGCGCGTGCTCGACGGCGCGGTGCGGTTCGCCTCCGAGCTCGGCGCCGACGAGCCCGATCCCCACCAGCTGGTCGCGCTCGCGCGCCTGCCGTGGGGCCAGGTGCTCGACCGGCTGCTCCCGGCCGATGACTGGTGGGACCTGGTCGAGGCGATGCTCGGCGCGATGACCGAGGACGAGCTCCGCCACGCCCGGCCGTGGTTCGCGCTGGTCAAGCTGCACGCGCGCATGGCCCACGCGCCGATGCCGTCGATGGACGTCGCGCTCGCCGAGCACGCCGGCAAGCTCGGGATCGCGGTCGAACACCTGGAGTCGTGGCGCGATCAGCTCGCCGCGCTCGATGCCAGCGTGGCCGCCGCCGATCTGTCGCGCGCGATCCATGCTCGCAAGGCCGTGGCGTGCCAGGTCGCGCAGCTGCGCGCCGCGTATCGCGGGAGTGATCTGCCGGCGCTGGCCCGGATGCTGCTCGACCCCGTGCACGGCGACCGGCTGCTCGCCCAGCGCAACCGGCGCTGGGCTCCGCTGATCGAGCGCTACCTGGAGCACGGTGGCGGTTTCGTCGCAGTCGGCCTCGGCCATCTGCTCGGCGACAGCGGCTTGCCGGCGATGCTGGAGCGCGCCGGCTACCGGGTGACGCGAGAGACGGCACCCTGACTCACGCAGCGCGCCATCCGCGATGTGGGGTTTTTGGCCGCGACGTGCGCAAAGGGAGTCTCATGGTCGCCATTTCGTGCGATGACTTCGCACAGCAGCGCTCCTCAGAGCTTCCAGCTTTACTCGCCGCGACCGACGTCCGATCATTCGAGATTCTCGTGTCAACGGATTCTTCCAGTCGGAGTGCTCTCATCAAGACCGGCGATGTTCTCGACGGGCGTTATCGCATCGTGCGGACGATCGGCGCCGGCTCGATGGGCACCGTGTATCTCGCCGAGCACGTGCTCATCAGGCGCCAGGTCGCGATCAAGATCCTGCGGCCCGACATCGGCGACGCGGCGGCGCTCGACGCCTTCATGGCCGAGGCCCGCGCGGCCGGCACGCTGGGCCACCCCAACATCGTCGCGTGCACCGACCAGGGGTTCACCGGCGGCGGCGCGCCGTACCTCGTGCTCGAGTACCTCGAGGGCGCCGTCCTGACCGACGAGATCTACCGGCTCGGCGGCCTGCCGATCCGGCGCGCGCTGCGCACCGCCGAGCAGATCGCGTCGGCGCTGCGCGTGGCGCACGAGGTCGGCATCGTCCACGGCGCGGTGACCTCGGACAACGTGTTCCTGGTCGACAAGAACCACGCGCTCGACGCCGTCAAGGTGCTCGACTTCGGCCTCGCGCGCTGCTTCGAGCCCCAGGGCAGCACCCGGCGCGGCGCCCCGCTCAGCGCGCCCGAGTTCATGGCGCCCGAGCAGCTGGCCAGCCCCGAGACCGTCGACCACCGCGCCGACGTCTATGCGCTCGGCGTGATCCTCTACGAGATGCTGACCGCGCGCCGGCCGTTCAGCGACGACGATCGCCGCTCGCTGCTGCGCCGCGTGGTGAGCGAGCCGCCGCCGCCGCTGCTGCGGCCGGACGTGCCCCCCGAGGTCGAGGACTTCATCGTCTCCCGGCTGCTCGCCAAGGACCCGGCGCAGCGCCCGGCCTCGATGAAGGAGGTGCAGACCGCGCTCGACGCGTTCGCCGCCGCCGCCCGACCCACCGGGCCGAGCTCCGGCGAGATCGAGTTGCCGCCCCCCGATCTGCTGCCCGCGGTGGCCCTGCCCCCCGCGGCGGAGCCGGTCGCGCTGCCCGCGCTGCCCAGCCGGCGCTCGCCGCGCCTGCTGTGGCTCGCCTCGGCCGTGCTCGCAGCGGGCGCCGGCGCCGGCGTGATGTACCTCGAGAACCAGACCCGCGCCGCCGCCGAGCAGGCGGTGACCGCCGCGCTCGACAGCGACGCCGAGAAGCTCGCCAACCTGATCGCCGGCGAGGCGCACGCCGCCCAGCTCCGCGCCAACGGCATCGCCGCGATGCCGATGCTGCGCGCCGCGATCGAGACCGACGCCGCGACCCTCCATGACATGGCCGGCAGCGACTTCATCTTCACGCCGATGCCCGGTGAGGCGCTCGAGCTGTTCCAGCTCTCGGACCACCGCACCCCGACGTCGATCCCACGGGGCGCTCTGCCCTCCGCCCCGCCGGCAGAGCCGTCGGACTCCTTACCCCCCGTCTCGCTTCGCTCGATGCTGCGGATCCCCGAGACCAGCCCGCCGGTCCCGCCGGTGCACGGCAACGAGACCCGGATCACCCGCGACGGCGGCCAGATCCGCATCATCGCCGGCGCGCCGGTCGCCACGCAGCGCTCCGGCATCGGCGGCGCCGTCGCGATCTCGGTGCCGATCGATCTCGCGCCGCTCGCAAAGCGGATCGCCGACCATGTGCGATCGGCGGCGCTGGTCGGTCTCGGCGACCCGCTGCCGCTGGTCGGCGCCGCCGGCGACGGCCGCGCGGTCATCGTCCCGCTCCCGATCGGCGCCGATCTCCAGGCCGGCCCGCTCGCCCTCGCCGCCGTGGTCCCGCCGCCGGGCGTCCGGCCCGGGCTCCGGATCGTCGGCCTGGGCTGCTGGGG
This sequence comes from Kofleriaceae bacterium, assembly GCA_041495365.1. Lineage (GTDB taxonomy): Bacteria > Myxococcota_A > Polyangia > Haliangiales > Haliangiaceae > JABFXX01. The sequence goes on from JBGQCL010000014.1 coordinate 14,827, forward strand.
CCTGGCCGGCGTGCTGCTGGCTTTGTTCGCGGCGAACTTGCTCCGCGGTCGCAAACCGGAGTAGAGCCGTGAACATGATTCGAGCGATCGCGCTATCGATCTGCGTGTCCATCGGTCTGTCCATGGCCTGCGGTGGGGGGGCGGCCTATCAAAACATCCCGTCCGCCCCCGCCCCCGAGACGCCGGCCCCCAAGGAGCCCCCCAGGCCCGAGCCGGCCGCGCCCAGGAGCCTGTTCGACCGCCTCGGCGGCCAGCCGGCGATCACCGCGGTGGTCGGCGAGTTCGTCGCCCGCACCACCACCGACCCGCGGATCAAGGAGCGGTTCTTCAACACCGACGCCGACAACCTCAAGCGCCTGCTCGTCGAGTTCGTCTGCCAGGCCACCGGCGGCCCCTGCAAGTACACCGGCCGCGACATGCCGACCTCGCACGCCGGCATGGACCTGGTCGACGACGAGTTCAACGCCCTGGTCGAGGACCTGGCCGGCGCGCTCGACAAGTTCAACGTCCCCGACAAGGAGAAGGGCGAGCTGCTCGGCGCGCTCGGCCCGCTCAAGCCGCAGATCGTCGCCGCGCCCGACAAGCTGAAGCCGATCGACGACGCCAGGCTCGCCCCGGCCCAGAAGCTCGCCGCCTCGCTCAAGGACAAGACCGCCGCGGATTTGCTGACCCTCGCGATCACCGCCGGCAAGCACGGCCAGCGATCCTACGCCGAGCAGCTGTTCAGCCGCGCTGAGATGATCACCGGCCCTCGCCCGCTCGCTCCGATCGCCGCCGTGTTCCGCTCCGGCGCCCCGCCCCGCGTCGCCACCGCGCTCAAGAAGCTGCCGGCCGACACCGCCCCCCAGCCGGCGACCGTCGGCGGCTCGGACACCGACGACCCCGACCGGCGCCCCGCCGCCGGCACGCTGCACGGCGCCGTCCTGATCGACGGCAAGCCGCCGACCGGCCTGGGCGTCGTCATGCTGTGGCCCGAGAAGGCCGGCAAGAAGCGCGTCGCCAAGCAGCGCATCATCGAGCAGCGCAACAAGACCTTCGCCCCGCACGTCATGGCCGTCCCGGTCGGCTCCACCGTCTCGTTCCCCAACTTCGACCCGATCTTCAACAACGTGTTCTCGCTGTCCAGGCCCAAGCCGTTCGACCTCGGCATGTACAAGAACGGCGAGACCCGCGAGGTCAAGCTCGACAGGCCGGGCATCGTCCGGCTCGGCTGCAACCTCCACGCGAACATGAGCGCCTACCTGGTCGTCGTCGACGCGCCCCACTACGTCATCGTCAACAGCGACGGCACCTACTCGTTCAAGAGCCTCGCCCCCGGCAAGTACCGCGTCCAGGCCTGGAACGAGCAGAGCGGCGAGCCGATGACCACCAGCGTCACGATCCAGGCCGGCGGCAACGAGCGCAACCTCGAGCTCGCCGGCGGCGGCCAGGCGATCAGCCCCGACAAGTTCGGCAACGCCCGCCAGTAGCCGCGATGTCCACGACGTCGAAGCGAGTCCGCAAGCCGGAGGCGGATGTCACGGCCTGGGCCCGCGAGATCGAGCGGCGCGCGCGAGACGCGCTCGCGAACCCGGAGGATGACATCGCCTGGGAGACCGTCCGTGGCGAGCTGCACGCCACTGCGCGATGACTGCCTGGAGGTCAGGGCTGCCCCGTACCCGCGCGTAGCGATCTGCACCCCGCCCGTGGGCGGCAGCGGTCAACACGCTCGCGGCGCACGCAATCCTGGGCCGGGCGGCCGGGAGTCGTGCGACAGTGCGGCCCGCGGCAGCGCGGCGCTGCCGCAGACACCAACCGGGGAGCATCATGACGAATCCCGAGACGCAACGCAGGAACTCTCGGCCCGACGATCTCGATGTGGTGGTGGTGGGCGCCGGCTTCGCGGGCCTCTACATGCTGCACCGGCTGCGGCAGGCTGGATTCTCGACGCGCGTGCTCGAAGCAGCCGACGACGTCGGCGGCACCTGGTACTGGAACCGCTACCCGGGGGCGCGGTGCGACATCGTCACCACCGACTACACCTACAGCTTCGACCCCGAGCTGGAGAAGGCGTGGACGTGGTCCGAGAAGTACGCGACCCAGCCGGAGATCCTGCGCTACGCGCAGTTCGTGGCCGATCGGTACGATCTGCGGCGCGACATCCGCTTTGGCACCCGGGTGGCGGCCGCTCGCTGGGACGACGCGACGCAGCGCTGGGACCTGCGAACCGCGAACGACGAGCACATTCGCTGCCGGTATTACGTGATGGCCACCGGCTGCCTGTCGCAGCCCAAGACGATGGACATCCCGGGAGCGGAGCGGTTCCGCGGCGAGGTCTACTTCACCAGCCGCTGGCCCCACGAGGAGGTCGACTTCCGCGGCAAGCGGGTGGCGGTGATCGGCACCGGCTCGTCGGGTGTCCAGGTGATTCCGCCGATCGCGCGCCAGGCCAAGCAGCTCACGGTGTTCCAGCGCACGCCGAACTTCTCGATCCCGGCCGGCAACGGTCCGGTGCGGCCCGAGCGGCGCGCACCGCTGGAGTCGGATCGCGAGGCGTACCGCACGGCGGCGAAGTGGTCGCGCCTCGGCGTGCCGATGACGCCGACCGAGGTGATGGCGATGTACTCGCCGACCGAGGTGCATCGCCAGCGCTTCGAGGCGGCGTGGCAGTCCGGGGAGCTCGTGGATCTCATCAACGTGTTCGCGGACCAGGCCGTCTCGGCCGAGGCCAACGAGATCCTGTGCGAGATGGTGCGCGAGAAGATCCGCGCCGTCGTCAAGGACCCCACGACCGCGGAGCTGCTGTGTCCCACGGACCATCCGATCGGGACCAAGCGTCCGCTGCTGGACACCGACTACCACGCGACGTTCAACCAGCCGCACGTGCGGCTGGTCGACCTCCGCAGCCATCCGATCCGGACGATCACCGAGACCGGCGTCGAGCTCGCGGACGAGACCCTGGCGTTCGACGCGATCGTGTTCGCGACCGGCTTCGACGCGATGACCGGCGCGATCGTGTCGGTGGACATCACGGGGCGCGACGGGGTCTCGCTCAAGCAGCGGTGGGCGGATGGCCCGCGCACGTACCTCGGCCTCACGACGGTCGGCTTTCCCAACTTCTTCACCATCACCGGACCGCAGAGCCCCTCGGTGCTGTCGAACATGATGGTGTCGATCGAGCAGCACGTCGACTGGGTCGCCGACTGCCTGACCCACCTGCGCGCCGAGGGCATGACCACGATCGAGCCGACCGAGACCGCCGAGGCCGGCTGGATGACGCACGTCGACGACGGCGCGCAGATCACGCTGTTTGCGCGGGCCGACTCCTGGTACATGGGCGCCAACGTGCCGGGGAAGCCCCGGGTGCTCCTGCCGTACGTGGGCGGCGTCGATGTCTACCGCAAGGCGTGCGACGAGGTCGCCGCCCGCGACTACGTGGGCTTCTCGCGCAGCGGCCCGCAGGGGACGCGGTGCAACGATGGCGTGATCCGGCGCGTCCAGCCCGACGTGGCGATGGTGCTGGACCTCCTGGCCACGCTGGGACTTCCGCCGTTCGAGACGTTGCCGGCCGCCGGAGCGCGGTCGCTCTTGACCATGATGTCGGCGGCGCGGCCCGCCGGCCCCGCGGTGGGCGAGATCCGCGATGGCACGCTTCCGGGCGCGGCCGGTCCGCTCGCCTACCGGCTGTACCGGCCGGCGAGCCCGGGCCCGCATCCGATCGTCGTCTACTTCCACGGCGGTGGCTGGGTGCTCGGCGGCCATGATTCCGATGACCCGCTGTGCCGCGACCTGTGCAAGCGCGCCGATGTCCTGATCGTGTCGGTCGACTACCGGCACGCCCCCGAGGCGCGCTTTCCGGCCCCGGTCGACGACGGGCTGGCCGCGGTGCGCTGGATCGGCGCGCATGCCGCCGAGCTGGGCGGGATCCCGGGCCAGCTGGCGGTCGCGGGCTGGAGCGCCGGCGGCAACATCGCCGCCGTGACCTGCCAGCTGGCGCGCAATGGCGAGGGGCCGCGGATCGCAGGGCAGCTGCTGCTGGCGCCGGTCACCGACTGCGATCTGGGCCGCGCGTCGTACGCCGAGAACGCCGAGGGCTACGTGCTCACCACCGCGCTGATGAAGTGGTTCTGGGATCACTACGCGGAGCCGGCCGAGCGCAGCCATCCCAAGGCGTCCCCGCTGCGCGCCGACGACCTGTCGAAGCTGCCACCGGCGTTCGTCGTGACGTGCGAGTTCGATCCGCTGCGCGACGAGGGCATCGCCTACGCCCAGGCGCTGTCCGCGGCCGGCGTCCCGGTGCGCCAGATCACCGCGCGCGGCCAGACCCACACCTCGCTCACGATGGTCGATGTCGTCGTATCGGGCGCCGCGCACCGGGCGGAGATGAGCAGCGCCCTGCGGAGCTTCTTCGAGGGGCAAGCCTCGTAGTCGGGCGATCGAGGGCGTCGGGACCGGTTGGATCGAGGAAAACCGGTGGAGTCGGCCAGTCGGGGTCGGGGTATAAGTTCGGGATGGTTGCGAACAGACGTACGCTCGTCGGCATCGCGCTGGTTTGCTTCGCGAACCTGCTGCTCGAGGTGCTGATCACGCGGATCTACTCCGCGACGATGTTCTATCACTTCACATTCCTCGCGCTCGGGCTCGCGATGTTCGGAGTTGCGGCGAGCGGCGTGTTCGTGTTCGTCAATGAGCACCGATTCGCGAGCGACCTCGAGACCCACCTCGCGCGTTACGCGCGACGGTTCGCGCTCGCGACCTTGCTCGGGCTGATCTACACGCTCGCGAATCCGATCTTCGTCAGCGGCAACATCCCGGGCTTCTCTAGCCGCGTGGTGTGGCAGATGGCTCTGCTCGTGGTGATCACCGCGGTGCCGTTCTTCTACGCGGGTGTCGTGGTGTCGCTCGCCATCACGTACTACCGCGACAACGTCGAGCGGGTGTATTTCTTCGACCTCGTCGGCGCGGCGCTCGGCGCGATCGCGACTGGCCTCGTGCTCCGGCTGCTCGGCGCACCCACGGCGGTCATGCTCGCCGCCGCCGCCGCACTGCTCGCCGCCGCGCTGTTCGAGCGCGGTCCGCGGCGCTGGCTGTGGCCGGCACTCGCGGCACTGGCGATCGCCGTCAACCTGGTCACGCCCGTGATCAAGGTCGGCAACGTGAAGTGGGAGGGTGCGCTGCGCTTCGAGCGCTGGAACACGTTCTCGCGGGTAACCGTCGACGAAAAGCTCCAGATCATGATCGACGCTTCGGCGCAGACCGACATCGCCGACAAGCACACGATGACGTCCGACGAATACAAGCCTCAGATCTCGGCGCTCGCGCTGTCGATGTTCGGCCCGGCGCCCGATCACGTGCTGATCATCGGCCCGGGCGGCGGGCGCGACGTGCACATGGCGCTGTCGCGCGGCACCAAGAAGGTCACCGGTGTCGAGATCAACCCGATCATCGGCACCGATATCATGCGCCGCAAGTACGCGAAGAAGTCAGGCGGGCTGTACCTCGACGATCGGGTCGAGATCGTGATCGACGAGGGCAGGAGCTTCGTCCGCCGCTCCGACGATCGCTACGACATGATCCAGGCGTCGCTCGTCGATACGTGGGCGGCAACCGCCGCCGGCGCCTACGCGCTGACCGAGAACACGCTCTACACGCTCGAGGCGTTCCGCGACTATTTCTCGCATCTCACCGATCGGGGCGCGATCACGATGACGCGGTGGTACACCGACTACGTGGCGACGCTCCCGGTCTCGGCCGAGAGCCCGCGGCTGGTCGTGCTCGCGGCCGGCGCGCTCGAATCGCTCGGTGTTCCGCCTGGCGAAACCCGGCGCCATCTGCTGTTCGCGGTCAGTCGCGAGAACGCGCTCGGCACGCTGATCGCCAAGCGAACCGAGATCACGCCCGACGAGCTCGCGCGCCTCACCGCCGCCTGCGCGGCCGCGCACTTCGAGATCCTGGTGTCGCCGGCGACCTCGGGGCAGTCGGCCCTCGAGCGTTACGTGGACGCCGGCGCGTGGAGCGACCTGGTCGCGAGCGCGAAGGACGAGCTCACGCCGCCCACCGATGACCGGCCGTTCTTCTTCTTCTTCAAGAAGCTGCCGGACCTGTTCCACCCCGAGGGGCGGATCCACGATCCGGGGCTGTGGCTGCTGATCTCGCTGGCGTCGATGCTCGTGCTCGCGATCGCGTTCGTCGTGACGCCGCTCGTGTTGAAGCTGGTGCGCTCGGGCTTGCCATCGCGTGTCGAGTCGGTCCGCCTGCAGACGGCGACGCTCGGCTACTTCGGCATCGTCGGGTTCTCGTTCATGGTGATCGAGATCGCGCTGATGCAGCGGTTCACGCTGTTCCTCGGTCACCCGTCGTACTCGCTGCTCGTGATACTCTCGGTCGTGCTGCTCTCGACCGCGATCGGCGCAGCGCTGTCGGGGCGATTTGCGGTGTTCGTGCTCGGCAAGGTGATGCTGGCAGCCGGGATCGCGCTCGCCGGGCTCGCGACGATCTACGGGCTCGTGCTGGGCGATCTGGTACGCACGTGGATCGCGCTCGCGCTGCCGCTGCGGATCGCGATCACCGTTGTGCTCGCTGCACCGTGCGGGTTGATGATGGGCGCGATGATCCCGAGCATGGTGCGCGTCCTCGGCGCGGCCAACAGCAAGTTGATTCCGTGGGGATGGGGTGTGAACGGCGCGGCGTCGGTGATCGGCACCACGCTCGCCACCGCGATCGCGATCTACGGCGGGTTCACGACGACGTTCTTCGTCGGTGCGGCCGGCTATGCGGCCGCCGCCGGGATGGGCTACGCGATCGCACGCGCCTATCGGTAACGAAACGAGGTAGAACGGCCGGGCGATCTACGAGGCGCTGCGGCGGTGCGGGCTGGCGAGCCGACCGGCGCAGGCGGCGCCGCGCAGCCGGCGAACCTGAGCGAGACGACCGAGCAGGCCGGCGGCGGTCAGCGCACGATGAAGCCGACCGCCCACGGGTGCTCGTTGCCACCGGACAGCACCTCCAGGCCGCCGGTGGTCCCCGGCGCGGCTTCGACCGGCGCATGCAGGGTGAGCATCACGGTCTCGCCGTTGTTGATCATGTCGTTGCTGAACTCGGGGTGCATCTGCTGGAAGCTGAGCATCGACGACGCGGCCGCGCGGACCCGGACCTTCCAGGCCGACAGCGGGCTGGTCGACCACCCGGTGAGCTCGAACCGGAACGAGCCGCCGGGCGGGATGGTCTGGATCTGCGACGGCTCGGCGGAGACATCGTAGTACACGTCGCCCGGCCGACCCGGCGTGCACGGCGTCATGCTGGCGACCGCGGCCGTGTTGGAGTACACGCGCGGGTACGCGAACCGGCCCTCGATCACCGCGTCCTCGCCCTCGCACAGATCCGCGACCTCGCGGCGCAGCAAGCTCCACGGGTCGGTCCTCGGCGGGTCGGCGTAGTAGCCGTCGTTGGGCGGCAGGTACGGGTTGGTCGCCGCGTCGATCACCTGGTGCGCCGCCTGCAGGATGGTCGCGGCGAACGCGGTGCCGTCGTCGATCACGACCGCGATCGGGAACCGCACGCCGTCGACCGTGAGCATCTCGTGGTAGCCGCGAACGCCGGCGAGGTCGTCGCCGAGCGCGACCGACGGCGGGACGTAGAGCAGGTACAGCACCTGGTTGCCGTCCGCGTCGGGCGCGACGACCGTGCCGCCGGTGATGAGATCGGTGATCTGCGCCGCGATCTGGACGCGGTCGAGCGCCGGCGGCGGGGCGCCGAGCATGACCTTCTGACGATGTGCCGCAGGCGACACGCCGTACTCGGCGCCGGTCGTCCGGTACCAGCTCGACGCGACCAGCTCGTCACCGAACGCGACGACGTCGGACGCAGCGCCGTAGCCCGCGTACGTGATGGTGACGAGCTGCATCGCCGACAGCACCGTGCCGGTGTGCGGGAACACGGAGGGCAGCGGGGCGTGCGGCGCGGGCGCGAACCCGGTGTCGGGCGGGAGATCCGGCGGGCCGATCTGGTTGTCGCCGCATGCCCACAGGCAAGCCGACAGCACCATCGCGAGTCGCCGCATGGTCCAAACACACACCAGCTCGCCGGCGATTTCAACAGCGCGCTGAGCCCGCGGCCGAGTTGCACGCCGTGAGAGCGTTTGCAGGGTGCCGGCTCGTGCCGGGTCCGGGCCGCGGAACCTGCTCCGACATTCAGGATTGACTTCTGGAATGTCGTGTTCGTACGACGAACTGTTAACCCGCGGTGCGACATGGCGGGTGTCTCTGGACAGCGTGAGGAATGCCGGCACACTGGGTACCCGTCGATGTGGCTGATCCGAACGGCGCTTCGGCGCCCCTACACCTTCGTCGTGATGGCGATGTTGATCGCGATCGGCGGGGTGCTGTCGATCCGGTCGACCCCGACCGACATCTTCCCGAACATCAACATCCCGGTGATCTCGGTGCTGTTCCGCTACAGCGGGCTGCAACCGGAGGACACGGAGAAGCGGATCGTAAATAATTTCGAGCGCTTCCTCACCACGATCGTCAGCGACATCGATCACATGGAGAGCCTGTCCGTGACCGGCCAGGCGATCGTCAAGATCTACCTGCAGCCCGGTGCCGACGTCTCGCAGGCGATCGCGCAGACCACCGCGATCTCCCAGACGGCCGTCCGCTCGATGCCGCCCGGCATGGTGCCGCCGCTGATCATGCAGTACAGCGCGACCGCCGTACCGATCATGCAGATCGCGATGGAGAGCGACACGCTGTCCGAGCAGCAGCTGTTCGACTACGGGATCAACTACATCCGCTCCGAGATCGCGACGATCCCGGGCGCCCAGATCCCGTACCCGTACGGCGGCAAGCAGCGGCAGATCATGATCGACCTCGATCCCCCGCGCCTGCACGCGCTCGGGCTGTCGCCGCGCGACGTCCAGGCCGCGCTCGCGGTGCAGAACGTGGTGCTGCCATCGGGCACCGCCAAGCTCGGGACCAACGAGTACCCGATCTTCGTCACGTCGACCCCCGAGACGCTCGCCGAGATCGCCGGTCTGCCGATCAAGACGGACAACGGCCGCACGGTGTACATCCGCGACGTCGCCAACGTCCGCGACGGCAACTCGCCGCAGACCAACATGGTCCACGTCGAGGGCCGGCGGTCGGTGCTGATGACGATCCTCAAGAACGGCGATGCCTCGACGCTGGAGGTCAACGAGCGGATCCGCGAGGCGATCCCGCGGGCGCTCGACCGCCTGCCCAAGGAGGCGCAGGGCCACCTCCAGGTCAAGATGCTGTTCGATCAGTCGATCTTCGTACGCGCATCGATCGACGGCGTGGTCCGCGAGGCGCTGATCGCCGCCGCGCTGACCGGGCTGATGATCCTGATGTTCCTCGGCAGCTGGCGGTCGACCCTGACGGTGGTGATCTCGATCCCGCTGTCGATCCTGTTCTCGACGATCGTGCTGCACGCGCTCGGCGAGACGCTCAACGTGATGACGCTCGGCGGCCTCGCGCTCGCGGTCGGCATCCTGGTCGACGACGCCACCGTCGCGATCGAGAACATCCACCGCAACATGCACCAGCGCAAGCCGTTCACCCGCGCGATCATCGACGGCGCGCAGCAGATCGCGGTGCCGGCGTTCGTGTCGACCCTGTGCATCTGCATCGTGTTCGCGCCGATCGCGTTCCTGACCGGCGCCGCGAAGTCGCTGTTCGTGCCGATGGCGCTCGCGGTGGTGTTCGCGATGCTGATGTCGTACCTGCTGTCGCGGACGCTGGTGCCGACCATGGTCCACTATTTGCTCAAGCGCGAGACCGGCGGACCGAACCGGTTCACCGTGGCGTTCGAGCGCGGGTTCTCGGCGCTGCGCGACCGCTACGGCCGCGGGCTGGCGTGGGCGCTGCAGCACCGCGCGTTCGTGGTCGTCGGGTTCGCGGTGACCATCGCCGGCTCGCTCGCGCTGATCAGCCTGGTCGGCCGCGACTTCTTCCCGACCGTCGACGCCGGCCTGATCAAGCTCCACGTCCGCGACGTGCCCGGGACCCGGCTCGAGGAGAGCGAGAAGCGGATCGGCGCGATCGAGCAGACGATCCGCGGGGTGATCCCGCCGGCCGAGATCGAGACCATGCTCGACGTGCTCGGCACGCCGTACTCGGGGATCAACCTGTCGCTCAGCGAGGGCGCGGCGGTGTCGCCGGCCGACAGCCAGATCATGATCGCGCTCAAGCCCGGCCACCGGCCGACCGAGGACTACCTGCGCGCGCTGCGCGAGACCCTGCGCCGCGCCTACCCCGAGACCACGTTCTTCTTCCTCGCCCCGGACATCTCGACCCAGGTGCTGAACTTCGGGCTCGCCGCGCCGATCGACCTCCAGGTCGTCGGGCCGATCGGCAGCGAGGACCAGACGCTCGCGCTCGCCGAGAAGCTCGCCGACAAGGTCGCCAAGGTCCCGGGCGCGGTCGACGTCCACCTCGCGCAGGAGTCGCGCGTGCCGCAGCTCCAGCTGTCGATCGACCGGGTCGAGGCCCAGCAGGCCGGCCTGACCGAGCGCGACGTCGCGAGCGACCTGCTGGTCTCGCTGGCGTCGAGCGGTGATGTCTCGCCGACCTTCTGGATCGACCGCCGCGGCGTCCAGTACACGGTCGCGGTCCAGACCCCGCAGTACGCGATCGACTCGATCGACGCGCTGCGCGCGACCCCGATCTCGACCGGCACGAACAAGGTCCAGACCCTCGGCAACCTCGCCCAGATCAAGCGGGTGACCGGACCGGCCAACATCACGCACTCCGACATCAAGCGCACGTTCGACGTCCAGGCCAACATCGCGGGCACCGATCTCGGCTCGGTCAGCGACGCGGTCGACCAGATCGTCGCCGCGGAGCGCGCGACGGCGCCGCGCGGCACGACGATCACGGTCCGCGGGCAGGTCGAGAGCATGAACAGCTCGTTCAATGGCCTGCGCTCCGGCCTGGTGTTCGCGGTCCTGCTGGTCTATCTCCTGATGGTCGTGAACTTCCAGTCGTGGCTCGACCCGTTCATCATCCTGATGGCGCTGCCCGGCGCGCTCGCCGGCATCGTCTGGATCCTGTTCCTGACCGGGACGACGCTGTCGGTGCCCGCGCTGATCGGCTCGATCATGTGCGTCGGCGTCGCGACCGCCAACAGCATCCTCGTGGTGTCGTTCGCCAACGAGCAGCGGCTGACCCGCGACGCGCGCGCCGCGGCGCTGGCCGCCGGCATGACCCGGCTCCGGCCGGTGCTGATGACCGCGCTCGCGATGGTGCTCGGCATGCTGCCGATGGCGCTCGGTCTCGGCGAGGGCGGCGAGCAGAACGCGCCGCTCGGGCGGACGGTGATCGGTGGGCTCGCGCTCGCCACGCTGACCACGCTGCTGTTCGTTCCGGTGATGTACAGCCTGCTGCGCCGCAAACCGCCGGTGCATCGCGAGGTCGATGTATGATCCAGGATCCCACGCTCCGCGGCCACCAGGACGCCGCGGTTGCCCCATCCACCGCGACCGGTGCCGAGGCGGTCGCATCCGAGGACCTCGGGTTCGCCCTGCCGGCGCCGTCGCGCACGTCGCGCACCGGCGTGATCGTCGTGCTCGCGATCCTGCTCGGCGGTGGGTTCGCGTTCGGCTGGAGCCAGCGCGGCAAGGCGCGCGAGCGCAACGCGGTGCCCGCCGCCACCGCGCGCGCGACCCGCGTCCAGGTGATCAAGCCCAAGGTGCTCGACAGCGATCGTGCGCTGGCGCTGCCGGGTACGGTGCGCGCCCTGGAACAGACCAAGATCTTCCCGCGGGTCACCGGCTACGTCCGGCGCTGGCTGGTCGACATCGGCGACAAGGTCACCGCCGGCCAGCTGCTCGTCGAGATCGACACGCCGGACCTCGACGCCCAGCTCGCCCAGGCCCGCGCCCAGCTCGCCCAGGCCCAGGCCGCGGTCAAGCAGGTGGCCGCGCAGCGCGACTACTCGCGGTCGAACAGCCAGCGCTTCGAGTCGCTCGCCGACCAGAAGCTGGTGTCGAGGTCGCAGGTCGAGCAGACCCAGGCGCAGGCGTCGACCGACGAGGCCAACGTGGCGGCGGCCAGCTCCAACGTCACCGCGCAGCAGGCCAACGTGCGCCGGCTGGTCGAGACCCAGGCGTTCGCCCGCGTGGTCGCGCCGTTCGCCGGCACGATCACGACGCGCACCGTCGAGCGCGGCGATCTGGTCACCGAGGGCACCGGCACCGCGCTGTACACCCTCGTGGCGATCGACCCGATCCGGGTGCTCATCGAGGTCCCGCAGACGGTGGCGCCGAGCGTACGCGCCGGGATCGAGGCCGTGCTCGCCGTCCGCGAGTTCCCCGGCCGCAAGTTCTCCGGCAAGATCACGCGCGCGGCCGGTGCGCTCGATCCGGATCTTCACACGATGACGACCGAGATCCAGGTGCCGAACCCCGATGCCACGCTGCTGCCCGGGATGTACGTGCAGGCCGACCTGACCCTGCCGGTCTCGCACCGCGTGCTCGAGATCCCGGCCACAGCGCTGTACAGCGACGCCCAGGGCCTGCGGGTCGCGGTGGTGGATGGCCAGCAGAAGCTGCACTTCGCGCCGATCACGATCGAGCGCGACACCGGCGCCACCCTGCAGGTCGCGACCGGGCTCGGCGACGACGAGCGGGTCGTCAAGATCGCGGTGCCCGGGCTGGCCGAGGGCGACCCGCTCGAGGTCGTTGAGCCCGGTTCCGCCGCGCCCGGCACCGGCTCCGGTGCGCCCGCCGCGAAGTAGCGGCCGGATGGCATGACCGCCGGCGTGCATGCCGCTGGCGCCAGGGCTTGATCGCGATCGGCGCGCACCGTACGACTGGGGCCCACGGAGGTCCCCGCCGATGGCGATGCTCGAGATCAACGACACGTCCCTGTTCCACGAAGACACCGGCCCCGGCTCGACCGGCGAGACCATCGCGTTCAGCCATGGCCTGCTGTGGGGCACCGAGCTGTTCGCTCCGCAGCTCGCGGCGCTGCGCGGCCGCTACCGCTGCATCGCGTGGGACCACCGCGGCCAGGGCCAGAGCGCCGCGGATCATCGCGACTGCATCGGCATGGAGCTGGTCTGGCAGGACGCGGTCCAGCTGCTCGAGACGCTGGTCCAGGGTCCGGTCCACCTGTGCGGCCTGTCGATGGGTGGGTTCGTCGCGATGCGCATGGCGGCGCGCCGGCCCGATCTGGTGCGCTCGCTGATCCTGCTGGAGACCTCGGCGGACCCCGAGCCGATCGAGAACGTGCCGCGGTATCGCCTGCTCAACCGGGTGACCCGGCTGCTCGGGACCCGCGTGACACGCAGCAAGGTCGCGCCGATCATGATGGGCAAGACGATCCTCACGGACCGGGCACGGCGCGCCGACATGGATCGATTCGCCCAGCTGATGGGGCGGCGGCGCGATATCTGGCGCGCGGTCAACGGCGTCGTCGACCGCGGCGGCGTGTTCCACGAGCTGTCGCGGATCACCGCGCCGACGCTGGTCGTCGTCGGCGACGAGGACGTCGCGACGCCGCGGGCCAAGGCCGAGCGGATCGCCGGTGCGATCGCGGGCGCGAAGCTGGTGACGATCCCGCGCGCCGGCCACTCGTCGCCGGTCGAGGAGCCCGCGCTGGTGACCGCGGCGATCGAGCAGTTCTTGAACGGCCTGGCGCCGGCGAGCTCCTGAAGCGCTCATGAAGCACAGGAAACCGAGCATGAAGATGAACATTTCTCGGTATCACGATCTTTGTACGTGAATAGCCGTACAGACAGCAGGATTCCGCACTCACATTCGTTCGCCGCGCGCGCCGCTGGACGGTGAGCGTGCGACGATGCCGCGGTCCGGGGTGACCGGGCACAAGGAGCTCGCGTATGAGACGCAGCTGGACATTCAGCCGCAAGCTCGCGCTGGGGTTCGCGGTGATCGTGGTGGCGTTTGCGATCGAGCTGTCGACCAAGCAGCAGGCGAGCGCGGTCGAGCAGGTCCACGTGGCGATCGCCGGGCTGGCCCAGACCACCCGCGAGACCGAGGCCGGCGCGACCCAGACCCTCCAGACATCTTCGCAGCTGACGTCACTGTCGACCTCGCTGACCCGCCTGGTCCAGGCCACCTAGCGGAGCACCATGGGGATTTCTCACGTGCCACCCTCGAGGCGATCCGACCCGCGCGCCGCGCATGGCGCAGGCGACCGCCCCGTCTACGCTTTCCCCCAGGAGGTCCTACGCTTGGCGGGCAAGGGCTCCGACATGGCAACGATCCTCATCGTCGACGATAGCCTGACCGTCCGCATGGATCTCGCGGAGGCGCTCGCCGGGGCCGGGTTCCAACCGATGCACTGCTCGACGATCGCCGAGGCGCGGGTCGCGCTGCGCAGCCAGCCGGTGGCGCTGGCGATCCTCGACATCCAGCTGCCGGACGGCGACGGGATCGATCTGCTGGCCCAGATCCGCCGGGACCCGACGCTCGGCGAGCTCCCGGTGCTGCTGCTGTCGACCGAGGCCGAGGTCAAGGACCGGATCCGCGGGATCCGCGGGGGCGCCAACGACTTCATCGGCAAGCCCTACGACACCTACCACGTGATCTCGCGGGTCCGGCAGCTGGTCGGCGCGCCGCCGGCCCACGATCTGGTGCTGATCATCGACGACAGCTCGACGTTCCGCGGCGAGCTGTCCGAGGCGCTCGGCAAGATCGGGTTCCAGATCGCCACCGCGACCGGCGGCAACGAGGGGCTGCGGATGGCGGCGACCCTGCGGCCGACCGCGATCGTGGTCGACGGCATGATGCCCGACATGGACGGCGCCAGCGTGATCCGGCGGCTGCGGCTCGACCCCGGGCTGCGCACCACGCCGTGCCTGCTGCTCACCGGCTCGGACGCCAAGGACGCCGAGGTCCATGCGCTCGAGGCCGGCGCCGACGGCTTCATCCGCAAGGACGACCTCGGCCTGATCGTCGCCCGGGTCCACGCGCTGTTGCGCTCGACCAGCCCGCTGCGCGGCGACGCCGACAGCCTGCTCGCGCCCAAGCGGATCCTCGCGGTCGACGACGATCCCGACTTCCGCGGCTTGCTCGCCGACTGCCTGCGCAAGCGCGGCTACGACGTCGCCCACGCGGCGTCGGGCGAGGAGGCGATCCAGCTGCTCACGGTGCAGAGCGTCGACTGCATCCTGCTCGACCGCTCGATGGCGGGGATCGGCGGGATCGAGACCTGCCGGCGGCTCAAGAGCTCGGCGATCGTGCGCGACACGCCGCTGATCATCCTGACCGCGAGCGACCAGCGCGAGGCCGTGCTCGAGGGTCTGGGCGCCGGCGCCGACGACTTCGTGTCCAAGGTCAGCGGGTTCGACGTGCTGTCGGCGCGGATCCAGGCCCAGATCCGCCGCAAGCAGATCGAGGACGAGCAGCGCCGGGTCCGCGAGCAGCTGCTGCGCAGCGAGCTCGACGCCGCCGAGGCCCGCGCTTCCAGGGCGCTCGCCGAGACCCGCGCCACGATGGCCGAGGAGCTCGGCCGCGCCAACGCCGAGCTGGCGCAGGCCAACCGGGAGCTCGAGGCGTTCAGCTACTCGGTGTCGCATGACCTGCGCGCACCGCTGCGCACGATCAGCGCGTTCACCTACGTCCTGATCGAGGACTTCGGCGACGCGATCGACGACACGGCGCGCGACCACATCCGGCGCGTGCTGGCCGCCACCGCGCGGATGTCGGACCTGATCGACGCACTGCTCGAGCTGTCGCGGATCAGCCGGGCCCCGATCGGCCGCCACCGGATCGACCTCAGCCAGCTCGCGGTCGTCGTGCTCGACGACCTGGCGCGGCGCGACCCGATGCGCGCGGTCGGCCTCGACATCAGCCCTGGCCTGGTGATCGACGCCGACGGCCGGTTGATGCGGATCCTGCTCGACAACCTGCTCGGCAACGCGTGGAAGTTCACCGCCCGCACCGAGCGCGCGCGGATCGAGGTCGGCCGCGAGACCGGCGCGGACGGCGAGCCCGTGCTGTTCGTCCGCGACAACGGCGCAGGCTTCGACATGTCGCAAGCCGACCGGCTGTTCACGCCGTTCCAGCGCCTGCACCATGATAGCGAGTTCGCGGGCACCGGCATCGGACTGGCCACGGTGCGGCGCATCGTCGAGCGTCACGGTGGAAAAATCTGGGCAGAGGGTTCGATCGGCGGCGGTGCGAAGATCTCGTTCAGCATTCCCGGAATTCGTTGGCCGGCTCGCGGCGTGAACCCTACGTGAGGGGCTTGCCGGGCGAGTACAACAGGCCTATCGTTTTTCTGCTTCGCGGTGGTTCAGGTCTGGTCGCTTGGTGCAGAGAGCAACGTCCGCCAACGTCTCGCTGCAGCTGCTCGTCGCAGAAGACTCGGAAGACGACTTCGAGATTCTGTTGCGGGAGCTGCGGAAGGGCGGATATGCGGTCACCGCCGAACGCGTCACGTCGACCGCCGAGCTCGATGCCGCACTGGCCCGTCCGTGGGATCTATTGATCTGCGACTGGATCATGCCCGGGTTCGGCGGCCTCCAGGTGCTCGAGGCGATCACCACGCGCGGGCTCGACCTGGCGTGCATCATCGTCTCGGGCACACCCGGCGAGGAGCCCGCGGTCGAGGCGCTGCGCGCCGGCGCACTCGACTTCCTGTCCAAGGACCGGCCGCGCCGGATCGTCCCCGCGGTCCAGCGCGCCCTGCGCGAGGCCGCCGACCGGCGCACCCGGGTCCGGGTCGAGCGGGAGCTGCGGTCCAGCGAGCGCCGGTTCCGCACCGGGTTCGAGCTCGCGCCCGAGCCGCTGCTGTCCTACGACCTCGAGCGGCGGGCGATCGTCGACGCCAACGCCAAGGCCGCCGCGCTGTTCCGCTGCTCGCGCGACGATCTGCGCTCGCTCGACCTCGCCGCGCTCAGCCCGGTGCGGCAGCCCGACGGCCGCAGCTCGGTCGACGCGGCCGAGCACCACCTGCAGCGCGCGCTGGCCGGCGACAGCCCGGTGTTCTCGTGGACGTTCCAGGCCGTGGGCGACCTGATCCCGACCGAGACCCGGATCATCAACCTGTCCACCGCCGGGCACAACCTCGCGCAGATCAACATCGTCGACCTGCGCGAGCGGCTGCGCGCCGAGGAGATCCGCCGGCGCAGCGTCGATCTCGAGATCCAGAACCGGCGGATCCAGGAGGCCAACCGGCTCAAGAGCGAGTTTCTCGCCAACATGAGCCACGAGCTGCGCACGCCGCTCAACGCGATCATCGGGTTCGCCGAGCTGCTGCACGACGGTCAGGTCGATCCGGGGTCGCCGACCCACAAGGAGTTCCTCGGCGACATCCTGAGCAGCGGGCGCCACCTGCTGCAGCTGATCAACGACATCCTCGACCTCGCCAAGGTCGAGGCCGGCAAGCTCGAGTTCCGCCCCGAGGCGGTCGAGCTCCCGCGGCTGGTCGGCGAGGTCGTCGCGATCCTGCGGACCACCGCAGCGCACAAGCAAATCCGGCTCGACACCCAAGTCGACCCGAGCGTCGCGACGCTGACCATCGATCCGGCGCGGCTCAAGCAGATCGCCTACAACTACCTGTCGAACGCGCTCAAGTTCACGCCGGCCGGGGGCAGCGTCACGCTGCGGATCAAGCCCAACGGCCCCGACCAGTTCCGGCTCGAGGTCGAGGACACCGGGATCGGCATCCCGCCGGCGGACCTCGGCCGGCTGTTCGTCGAGTTCCAGCAGCTCGAGGCCGGCGCCGCCAAGCGCCACCAGGGCACCGGGCTGGGCCTCGCGCTGACCCGCCGGCTGGTCGAGGCCCAGGGCGGCTCGGTCGGGGTCAAGAGCGCGGTCGGCGCGGGCAGCACGTTCCACGCCTGCCTGCCGCTCCACGCGATCGCGATGGCGCGGACGCCGACCCCGATCATGTTCGCGCCGATCCGCGAGGGCGCGCGCACCGTGCTGATCGTGGAGGACGACGCGCGCGATCAGGTGCAGCTGGTCGCGGCGCTGGAGAGCGCGGGCTTCGCGGTCGAGCTCGCGGCCAACGGCAGCGAGGCGATCGCGCGCTGGCGGTCGCGGCCGTACGACGCCGCGACGATCGATCTGCTGCTCCCCGACATGAGCGGCCTCGAGCTGCTGTCCGCGCTGCGCGGCGAGGCGACCAACCGCACGACGCCGATCATCGTGATCACCGTGGTGCCTGACTCCCGGCTGGTCGCCGGGTTCACGGTGCACGACGTGCTGCACAAGCCGCTCGACCGCGAGCGCCTGCTCGCCTCGCTCGCCCGGGCGGGCCTGCCCAGGCACCAGCCGGAGCGCTCGTGATGGCCGGCGAACTGATCCTGATCGTCGACGACAACGCCACCAACCTCAAGCTGGTGGCGTACCTGATGAGGGCCAACGGCTACGCGGTGGACACCGCGCTCGACGCCGAGTCGGCGATCGTGGCGATCCGGAACAACCACCCCGACGTGATCCTGATGGACATCCAGCTGCCCGGCATCGACGGGCTGGAGCTGACGCGCCGGCTCAAGGCCGATCCGGCGACCCGCGACATCGTGATCGTCGCGGTGACGGCGTACGCGATGAAGGGCGACCAGGCCAAGGCGCAGGCGGCCGGCTGCGACGACTACATCACCAAGCCGATCGACACGCGCGCCCTGCCCGAGACCATCGCACGGCACCTGGCCAGGCGGGAAGAGGTGTCATGAGCGGCAAGATCATGGTGGTCGACGACAACGCGGCCACCCGCCGGATGGTGCGCAACGCACTGATCCGCAACGGCCACGAGGTGATCGAGGCGGCCGACGGCCAGACCGCGCTCGAGCTGATGCGGACCGAGCAGCCCAGCGTCGTGCTGCAGGACCTCATGCTCCCCGACACCGACGGCTACCAGCTGGTCGGCGAGCTGCGCCGGCTCGCGCGCGGCACCGGCGTGTCGATCCTCGCGTTCTCCGGCTTCGTGTCCGACGTCGACGAGGCCCGGATCTCGCGGGTCGGGTTCGACGACATCATCGCCAAGCCGATCGCGCCGTCGCGCCTGGTCCCGCTGATCGAGGCCCACCTGCTGGGAGCGGCGGCCGGTTTGCAGTTCGGCCGCGGCCGCCGGCTGGTGATCGCCGACGACGACCCGATGCAGCTCAAGCTGGCGGCGTTCCGGCTGTCGCGGCTGGGGTTCGAGGTCGAGGCGGTGCCCGACGGGCGGTCCGCGCTGGAGGCGGTGCGCCGGCGCGCCCCCGACCTCGTGGTGTCCGACGTCATGATGCCGCACGTCGACGGGTTCAGCCTGGCGATGGCGGTGCGCCAGGAGC
The DNA here is from genome assembly GCA_041495365.1 of Kofleriaceae bacterium. Classification (GTDB taxonomy): domain Bacteria; phylum Myxococcota_A; class Polyangia; order Haliangiales; family Haliangiaceae; genus JABFXX01. The sequence goes on from JBGQCL010000014.1 coordinate 34,069, forward strand.
CGGCGCTGAGCAAGGTCCCGGTCGTGCTGGTGACCTCGAGCTACGTCGACCCCGCCGACCGCGAGCTCGCCCGGCGCGCCGGCGCCAGCGACCTGGTGCCGCGCACGCCCGACCTGTCCGAGCTGATCGACAGCCTGCGCACAACCCTGGCGTCGAACCAGGACGCGCCGCCGCTCGACGCCGGTGCGCTCGACGATCTGGAGAAGGAGCACACCCGCCGGGTGTTCCGCCAGCTCGAGCGCCAGGTCACGCTCAACACCGGGCTGGCCAAGCGGTGCTCGGTGCTGGCGTCGGAGCTCGCGGTGCTCGCCAGCCTGTCCGAGTCGGTGCTGAGCAACCGCAACCTCGACGCCGCGATCGAGCAGTCGCTGATCGAGTGCTTCGACGCCGGCGGCATCGCCCAGGGCGCGCTGTACCTGTTCGACGCGCGCGGCCGGTTGACCGTGCGGGGGATCGGCACCGGCTCCGAGGCGGCCGGGCTCGCCACGCTGTTCGGCCACGACGAGCTGCTCCACGGGCTGATCCGCGACGGCCGGACCCTGCACCTGCCGTCGAACGAGCTTTCGCGCGAGCTCGAGCGCGAGCTGCTGTCCCGCGCCCAGGCCGACGCCCTGCTGATCGTCCCGCTGCGCAGCGCGGGTGCGCCGCTCGGCGGCCTGCTGATGCTCGCGCGCGGCCGCGAGTTCGAGGAGGACGACTGGCGCGCGTTCGGCCTGGGGATCGCGACCCAGATCAGCCACGTGGTCACGCTCGCGCGGGCCTACGAGGAGCGCGAGCTCGCCGAGCGCCGCGCCACCGAGCACGCCGCGCTGCTCGACGCGATGATCGCGGGTGCCCCGGACTACGTCGCCCACCTCGATCTCGACGGCACGATCCGGCTGATGAACCGGCCGCTGTTCGAGCACCCGGCGACCAGCGCGGTCGGCGCCAACATCTTCAGCTACCCGGCCGGCGACCACGCGATCGCGCTGCGCAAGGCGCTGGCCCAGATCGAGCAGACCGGCGAGCCCCAGGGCTTCGAGGCCTCGGTGTTCCGCCCCGACGGCAGCCAGGTCTGGTACTCGACGCGGCTCGGCCCGGTCAAGGAGAACGGCAAGGTCACCGGCGCGGTCCTGGTGTCGCGCGACGTCAGCGACCGGAAGCAGACCGAGATGCACCTGATGCTGTCCGATCGCATGGCGTCGGTCGGCACGCTGGCGGCCGGCGTCGCCCACGAGATCAACAACCCGCTGGCCTCGGTGATCGCCAACCTCGACATGGCGCTGCAGGACATCGTCGCGCTCGCCGAGACCGCCAAGCTGCCGCCCGATCTGTCCGAGGAGCTCAAGGACGCGCGGACCGCGGCCGACCGGGTGCGCGAGATCGTGCGCGACCTCAAGATCTTCTCGCGCGGGGACGAGGACCGCCACGGCCCGGTCGACGTCGAGCAGGTGCTGGACTCGACCGTGCGGATGGCATGGAACGAGCTCCGCCACCGCGCCAAGCTGGTCAAGCACTACGGCAAGGTGCCGCTGGTCGACGCCCACGAGTCGCGGCTGGGCCAGGTGTTCCTCAACCTGATCGTCAACGCCGCCCACGCGATCCCGCCGGGCAACTACGAGGCCAACGAGATCCGGCTGGCGACCTCGATCGACCCCGCGGGCCGCGTCGTGGTGTCGATCCGGGACACCGGCACCGGGATCCCGCCCGAGGTCCGGCCGCGGCTGTTCACGCCGTTCTTCAGCACCAAGCCGGTCGGCGTCGGCACCGGCCTGGGCCTGGCGATCTCGCACCGCATCATCACCCAGTTCGGCGGCGCGATCACCTACGACACCGAGGTCGGCAAGGGCACCGAGTTCCACATCGCGCTGCCGGTCGCCGGCGGCGCGGCCGCGCCGCAGCACACCCAGAAGATCTGGACCCGCGCGCCGGCGGTGCGCCGCGGCAACGTGCTGGTGATCGACGACGAGGAGAGCCTCGCCCAGGCGATCCGGCGGTTCCTCAGCACCGAGCACAACGTCACCGCGGTGTACCGGGCACGCGACGCGCTCGACCTGCTCGAGCGCGGGACCCGCTACGACGTGATCCTGTGCGACCTGATGATGCCGCAGATCACCGGCATGGAGCTGCACGCCGAGGTGCTCCGGATCGACCCCGCGCAGGCGTTGCGCATCGTGTTCCTGACCGGCGGCGCGTTCGCCCCGTCGGCGCGCGACTTCCTGACCGCGACGACCAACCGCCGGATCGAGAAACCGTTTGACCTCAAAGAAGTCCGCCGGCTGGTCAACGAGCTGATCCGCTGACCGTCACGCGACCCAGCGCTGGTACGACCACAGGGTCGCGACCAGCGCCACGCCGGCCGATCCGGCCCACAGCAGCGCCTGGTAGGCGACCGTGCGGCGGATCCAGTACAGCGCGGGCAGCAGCGCGACGACGATCGCCGCCTGGCCGAGCTCGACGCCGAGGTTGAACCCGAGCAGCGCGCCGATCAGCTCGTGCGACGGCAGCCCGAGGTCGATCAGCACGCTGGAGAACCCGAAGCCGTGGAGCAGGCCGAGCGCGAACGCGACCGCCCAGCGCGCGTCGATGGTGCGCAGCAGGTTGTTGAGCGCGGCGGCGACCACCGACAGCGCGATCGCGGTCTCGATCCACCGCGACGGCAGCGCGACCAGGCCGACCGCCGAGATCACCAGGGTGATCGAGTGCGCGAGCGTGAACGCCGTGACGATCTCGAACACCTCCTTGCACACGTCGCGCAGCGAGTCGGCGGCGATCCAGCGCTGGGTCCGGCGCTGGAACACGGCGGGCAGGATCAGGCAGGTCAGGAACAGGATGTGGTCGATGCCCATCCAGATGTGCCAGATGCCCTCCCGGACGAACGAGGCGACCGAGGTCGCCTGGTCGAGCGCGACCTGCACCGGCTGCGGGTCGCGCAGGATGGTGGTCTGCCCGGCGACGTGGAGCAGGCCGCGATGCAGCGAGTCGAGGTCGAACAGCAGCGCGTAGCCGACCTCGAGCGAAGCGAGATGGGGGGCAAAGCCCCCCGTGGGATCGAGCGAAGCGAGATGGGGGGTGGGGACCCCGACGGCTCCGCCGGCGGGGCGGGGGACAAAGCCCCCCGTGGGATCGACCGAGCGCGGCGCATGCGTGCAGGTCGCCGCCACCGGCATCGCCCAGTACGCACCGTCCGACAGCTCGGTCAGCGCCGGAGCGCCGAGCTGCAGCGCGCACGGCATCCGGTCGGCGCCGAGCGTCAGGCGGCGGGTGACGTAGTCGGCGATCCGCGGCGCGGCGTCGGACAGCTCGCGCCAGGTGATCTCGCCGTTGCCATCGGCGTCGAGCTCGAGCGCAGCGTCGAGGTCGCGGACCGCGACGTCGAGCCGGCCGGTGATCGCGTCGCCGTCGACCGCGAGCCGGAGGTGGGCGTCGCTCGGCTTGTGCGCCCACGCCGGGGTCGCGGCGCCCCACGCCATGCACAGCGCGATCGCTGCGAGCGCGGCCCTCATCGCACCACCTCCCCCGCCGGGCCGGCGATCCCGCCGAGCCGGCGCAGCGCGCGGTCGAGCGTCGCGTCGCGCACCCCGGTGGCCCGCGCCCACGCGATCACCGGCTGGGCGGCGTCGCGATCGCCCGCGGCGACGGCGGCCTCGGCGAGCAGCCGGGCGTCGGCGAGCTCCTTCTGGACGCTCCAGTTGTCGCGCGCGATCCGCACCGCGCGCGCGGCGTCGAGGTCGACCGCGAGCGCGAACCGCGCCTCCTCGCGGAGGTGGATGCGGTCGCCGCGCTCGGCCGCCGCCGCGATCCGGTCGCGCATCGCGGCGACCAGCCGGGCGGCGTCGGGGCCGTGCAGGTCGTGCTCGGCGATCGCGCGCCGCACCAGGTGCGAGTCGATCTGCTCGCGGCCGGCGAGCAGGCGCGACGCATCGCCCGCGTGGCCGGTCGCGAGCAGGATGTCGGCGAGCAGGTTGCGCGCATAGGCGTCGTCGGGGTCGAGCGCGAGCGCCCCGGCGAGGTGGCCGGCGGCCGCGTCGGTGTCGCCGCGCATGCAGGCGAGCTCGGCGAGCTCGGTCAGCGCCCAGCCGCGGACCCCGGCGTCGCCCGACCGCGCCGCGCCGACCAGCCGGGCGAGCCGGGTGTAGGCCTCGTCGGCCCGGCCGGCGATCGCGTCGAGCGGCGCCTCGCAGGTCGCGACCACGAGCGGTCCCGCCTGCGCCGCCGTCGCACGGCAGCTGTCGCGCGCCGCCGCGTAGTCGGCCGTGATCGTCGCCACCACGGCGCGGGTCAGCTGGGCCTGGGCGTCGTCGGGGCGGCGCCGGATCAGCCGGTCGAGATCCGCGCGCGCCTCGGGGAACTGATGGATCGCCTGCTCGATGGTCGCGCGCAGCAGCAGCACGTCCGGCGGCGGCTCGGCCAGCTTCCACCACCGACCGAGCGTGGCCTGGGCGCGGCCCAGGTAGCGCGGATCCGACAGCCGGCGGTAGCGCTCGATGTCGGTGCGCGCGAGATCGACCGCGAGATCGACGCGATCCGGCGACGCCGCGAGCGCCTGGCGCGCCGCGACCTCCGATGGATCGCGCGGCGGAACGGTCGCCACGATCTGCGTGGGATCGGCGGGCACGTAGGTCGGCGCCGCGGCCGCCGCGCGGTCGGGCGCGAAGAATGCGGCGGCGGTCAGCGCCACCGCCAGGCCGACCGCGCCGAGCGCGAGCACGGCGAGCTTGCGGCGCCCGCGTCGGATGTCTCGTCGCGTCAGCTCCCGGCGAACAGGGTTCCCCATCGCCCGGCGGTACGATCGGCCGCGCGCTCCGGATCGCCGGACCCCACAAGCACCAGAAACTCCTGGCGGCCTGGACCGGTCCTCGTCGTTCGCTCAGCTGCGATACGACGGATCGAGCCGGTCCATCATGCGGACCCAGTGCGGCCACTCGTCGGCGCCCGCCGGCTCGCCGCGGTTGCAGCCGTACTGCATCGCGGTCTTCTCGCACACCTCCGGCGGCGGCAGCCGGATCTTGCCGCCCGCGGCCATCAACGCGAGCTGCGACCGGCACACGCGCTCGAGCTGGTACATGAACAGGAACGCCTCGGCGACGCTGCGCCCGCAGGTCAGCAGGCCGTGGTTGCGCAGGATCATCGCGTGGTGCGGGCCGAGGTCGCGCACCAGCCGCGACCGCTCGTCGAGATCGAGCGCGATGCCCTCGAAGTCGTGGTAGGCGATGCGGTTGTAGAACAGCAGCGCGTCCTGGCTGAACGGCAGCAGGCCCGCGTCGAGCGCCGACACCGCGCCGCCGGCATCGGTATGGGTGTGCAGCACGGCGGCGACGTCGGGGCGCGCGCCGTGGATCGCCGAGTGGATCGTGAAGCCCGCGTCGTTGATCGGATACGGCGAGCCGTCGAGGACCTTGCCGTCGAGGTCGATCTTGACCAGGTTGGATGCCGTGACCTCGGTGTAGTGCAGCCCGAACGGGTTGAGCAGGAACTGGTGCTCGTGGCCCGGCACGCGCGCGCTGATGTGGTTGTAGATCATCCATGTCCAGCCGTGGTGGGCGACCAGACGGTACGCGCATGCGAGATCGACCCGCGCGGCCCACTCCTCGGGACTGACCTGATCGCGCAGCGAGCGCGGCCTGGGAACTACGACGGCCATGGCATCCTCCTGACCGCGACTCTAACCGACCCGCTCGCCCGCGGCACCGCCCGCGAGCCATGGCGCCGCATCCCACCGGGCCGTCATACTGCAGCGATGGCGGACGCAGATCTGGACTTCGACTTCGTGGTGATCGGCTCGGGGTTCGGCGGCAGCGTCTCGGCGTGCCGGCTCGCCGAGAAGGGCTACCGGGTCGCCGTCATCGAGATGGGCAAGCGGTGGACCGCCGAGGACTTTCCCAGGACCACCTGGAACCTGCGGCGCTGGCTGTGGCGGCCCGGGCTCAAGCTGTTCGGGTTCTACGACATGCGGCCGTTCCACCACGTGATGATCCTGTGCGGCAACGCGGTCGGCGGCGGCTCGATCACGTATGCCAACACCCTGCTGTCGCCGCCCGATCGGGTGTGGCAGGACGGCTCGTGGCAGGGCCTGGCCGACTGGCAGCGCGAGATGCCGGCGCACTACGCCGAGGCCCGCCGCATGCTCGGCGTCACCGAGAACCGGATCCTCGGCGACGCCGACCGCATGCTGCAGAAGGCGGCGCAGGCCCAGGGCGTCGGCGACACCTTCTACCGCACCGACGTCGCGGTCTACTTCGGCGAGGGGCCCGGCCAGCCCCACCCCGATCCGTACTTCGGCGGCGAGGGCCCACCGCGCAGCTCGTGCATCGGCTGCGGCGGCTGCATGGTCGGCTGCCGCTACAACGCGAAGAACACGCTCGACAAGAACTACCTGTACTTCGCCGAGAAGCGCGGCGCCCAGGTGATGGCCGAGACCCGCGTCGTCGACCTCAGCCCGATCGGCGGCCCGACCGCCGACGGCGCCGCCGGCTACGAGCTCACCGTCGAGCGCTCGACCGCATGGCTGTTCAAGCAGCGCCGGACGCTGACCGCACGCCAGGTCGTGGTCGCGGCGTCGTCGCTCGGCACGATGGACCTCCTGATGCGGGCCCGCCAGCGCGGCTCGCTGCCGGCGCTGTCGGACCGGCTCGGCGAGGACGTCCGGACCAACGCCGAGTCGATCGTCGGCGTGCGGTTCCCGGGCAGCCAGCTCGACATGTCGAAGGGCATCGCGATCGGCTCGGGCATCCACATCGACCCGTACACCCACGTCGAGGCGACCCGCTACTCGCGCGGCTCCGACGTGCTCGGCCTGATCGCGACGCTGCTGGTCAACGGCAAGGGCTGGCGCCGGATCCTCACCTGGCTGGCCTCGGCGGTCCGCCACCCGATCCGGTTCGCGCGCGCGGCCTGGCCGTTCGGCTTCGCGCGCCAGACCCTGATCTTCCTGGTGATGCAGACGATCGACGCGACGCTGCGCATGCGGCTGCGCCGGCGCTGGTTCTGGCCGTTCACGCGCCTGCTGTGCAGCGAGGGCAGCCGGATCCCGACCAACATCCCGCAGGCCAACGCGTTCGTCGAGCGCGCCGCCGCCCAGCTCGGCGGCGTCCCGATCACCTCGTGGTTCGAGATCCTGTTCGACATGCCGATGACCGCGCACTGCATCGGCGGCTGCGTGATGGGCACCGACCCCAAGTGCGGCGTGATCGACGCGCAGCACCGGGTGTTCGGCTACCGCGGCCTCTACGTCATCGACGGCGCCGCGGTCGGCGCCAACCTCGGCGTCAACCCGAGCCTGACGATCACCGCGCTCGCCGAGCGCGCGATGAGCTTCATCCCCGCCAGGCGATCCGCCGACGCCAGGGGCGCCGTCACCTCGATAGACCCGGCGACCGCTTCTCCAGCAACCTCATCTTCTGAAGAAACAATTCCCCGGCCGACCCCACCTTCCGGAGCGCGTACGTAGCGATTGGACGCTCGGCCAGATACGACCAGTCATCGGGTAGCCGCAACGCCAACTCGGTGACGGAAGCGTCGTCGTCGGCTTCGAGCAGGCTGATCAACCGGAGCATGGGAGGCGGCTTGTTGCCCTTCGCGAGCTGTGAGGCAGGATGCAGCACGACGTTGCGGATCGCACGCAGGACTTCGACGTCGGGTTGAAGATCCCCGTCGGTCGCAACACCCGCCGGATCGATGCCGCCATCTTGAGCGCAGAAGATCAATTCCTGGAGTATGGCGACCGCAGTGACGCACCATAGCCACTGTCCAGCGTCGCCAAACGCGCCTACGCTTCGCGCGAGCGTCTCGACGGACCAGGGTGCGACGCTCTGCATCGCATGCAGGGCGTCGAGCTCACGATGGCGACACAGCGTTCGCCTCACCCAGCTATCGATCGCTGCAACCTTGTCGCCATCGCCCAGCCAGGTCTCGCCGTACGCCTCCCGCCACGTTTTCATCAGCGGGTGATGGCACGCAGCCGAAGCTGAACCGTCGGACGGTCTGGACGCGCTCGTTCCGCAGGTTCGGTGCCGTAAAGCCTGGCGACGTCCGCCTGCGAGATCGACTCCTCGGTCTCGGCCTCGTACACCCGCACAGCGCCGTGCGCGTCCCAGATCGCGAGCCGCCACCCGGGCTCGCGACGGAGAAGTCCCAGCGAGTGCGCGTACGTGTACCGACCGGCTTCTGACAGGGGGAGCCACACGAAGCCCGAGCTTGGCGTTTCAACGAGGACGAGGTCCAGGCACAAGAATTCGTTGGCGTTCACCTCACCGGACCGGGGGAGGATCGCCCCCGTGGGACGGTACCTGGGCCGGACCGCCGGCGTGCTGCTGCCCGGTTCAAGCCAGTATCCGGACCACTGCCCATGGATCTCGTCACGTACCGCGAGTGCCGGCGCCGCGCTCATGGACACGAGTTTACCGGCAACGGATGCTCGGCGCGAGGATCTGCGCTCACCGGCGCTCCGGCCAGCCCTCGGCGCCGAGCAGCGGCACGAACCGGACCTCGCCGAGGTCCTCCTCGTGGATCTCGTCCGGGCCGCGGCGCGTGATCCGGACCAGCCGCTGGTGCTCGACGCTGCCGTGCGGCAGCACCAGGCGACCGCCGACCGCGAGCTGGGCGAGCAGCGACGGCGGCGGGCGCGGTGCCCCGGCCGCGACGGCGATCGCCTCGTACGGCGCGCTCGGCGGCCAGCCCAGCGAGCCGTCGCCGTGGTGGACGTGGACGCTGGCGAAGCCGAGCCGCGCCAGACGCTCGGCGGCGGCCGCGGCGAGCTCCGCGATCCGCTCGAGGGTCTCGACCTCGCGCGCGAGCGTGCCGAGGATCGCCGCGGCGTAGCCCGAGCCGGTGCCGATCTCCAGCACGCGCTCGTGGCCCTGGAGCTGGAGCGCCTGCACCGTCACCGCAACGACGTAGGGCTGCGAGATGGTCTGCCCGCTGCCGATCGGCAGCGGCGCGTCGTCGTAAGCCTGCGCGACGAGATCGCCCGGTACGAACAGCTCGCGCGGCACGCTGCCGAACGCCGCCAGCACGCGCGGATCGACGATGTCGCGGCGGACGAGCTGCTCGCTGACCATGCGCTGCCTCCGGGACTCGTGCGTCGGGAGCGCCCTGATCATGTGCTCACCATGCGCCCGTTCCCCGACGCGGGCAACGCTGGCCCGTCATCCCTCGTCCGATCTCACGCTGCATGGCGTCGCGCACCCGGCGTCGGGGCACACGCCGGCCTCGCGTCGATCGAAGACGAAGACGAAGACCGCCGCGAGTGCCGCATCGCCCACGCCGCGATCACGCCGCGTGGCGATCGCGGTCGCTCGACTCGCGCAGCCGCACCGTCAACACCGCGCACGGCGCCGTGCGCACGACGGTCTCGGCGACGCTGCCGAGCAGCGCGCGGGTGATCCCGCGGCGGCCGTGGGTCGCCATGACGATCAGATCGATGCCGAGCTCGCGCGCGGTCTGGTTGATCATGTCGCGCGGGTCGCCGGCCTTGATCAGGATCTGTCCGACCCGGGTGGTCCCACAGCGCGTCCGGGCGAGCTCCTGGAGCGCGGTCTCGTTCTCGACCACCAGCTGGTCGATCACCGTGCTCGCCAGCGCCACCCCGAGCTCGGGCACCCCCAGCGCCGGGACCCCGACCACGTTCAGCAGGTGCAGCTCGGCGTCCAGGATGCGGGCCAGGTCACAGGCGTAGTCCAGGGCCTGCTCCGCGCCTTCGCCGAGATCCGTGGGGACCAGGATGTGTTTCGGGAGCATGGCGCACCTTGTTGTTTCCTAATCACTTCTTCACAAATCGGGCCATCCCGAAATGGTGGGATCCCCGGGCATGAGAGCAGCTGCGTCGTCCGCCTCGCGCACGCTGCGGCCCCCGCGCTCGATCCCGCGGAGGGGTTTTGCCCCAGGTTTCCGAGGCATTATGCCCCGCGTGGGATGCATGGATGAGTGCCCGAAAGGACGGGCGTGATCGGGGTTGCGGAGGCCGGGGTAGAACTGCTGTGGGGCATGCGGCTGACACGCAAGTTCATAGCGGCGCTGGTGATCGGCGTCGCCCTCGTCGCGCTGGTTCAGGGCTACCTCGACTACCAGCGCGAGCGCGAGGTGTTCGATCGGCAGATGCAGGGCGAGGCGGACGCGCTCGGGCGCGCGCTCGGTCTCGGCCTGGCCGACGTCTGGCATCGCGATGGCGAGGCCGCGGCGCGCGAGTTCCTGATCGACGCCAACAACGCCAACAAGAGCGGTCGGTTGCGCGTCCGCTGGGTGTGGCTCGACGCCAAGGGCCACGACACCCCGCTCGAGCCGCGCGACCAGCTCGAGCCGATGAAGCAGGACAGCGTCGTGGTGATCCGCGATCGCGGGCGGCGCCGGCTGGTCACCTACATCCCGGTGAAGGTCCCCGAGCCGCGCGATGGCGGGCTGGAGATCCAGCAGTCGCTGGAGCCGTTCGACGCCTACGTCCGCGACTCGCTGCGCAACCAGATCATCGGCTCGGCCGCCGCGGTGGCGATCGCGGCGGCCCTGGCGCTCGGGCTCGGCGTCGTGTTCATCGGCCGGCCGATCTCGAAGCTGGCCGGCAAGGCGCGCCGGGTCGGCACCGGCGACCTCAGCGATCCGCTCAAGCTGCGCCAGCGCGACGAGCTCGGCGAGCTCGCCAACGAGATCAACCTGATGTGCGAGCGGCTCTCCGAGGAGCAGGACGCGCGGGCGCGCGCGACCGAGCAGCTGCGCGACGCCGACCGGCTGACCACCGTCGGCAAGCTCGCGTCCGGCCTGGCCCACGAGCTCGGCACGCCGCTCAACGTCGTGTCCGGCCGCGCCCGGCTGATCGCCAACCGCGAGGTCGACGGCGACGATGTCGTCGATTCGGCGCGGATCGTCGCCGAGCAGGCCGACCGGATGACCGCGCTGATCCGCCAACTGCTGGACTTCGCCCGGCCGCGCGCGCCCCGGCCGGCGCCGCTCAACATCACCACGGTGGCAACGCGGGTGTGCCAGCTGGTCGCGACGATCGCGCGCAAGGCCAACGTCAAGCTGATCCCGCCGGCGCCCGACGAGTCGCTCCGGCTGGAGGCCGACGACGGCCAGCTCACGCAGGTGCTCACCAACCTGGTGGTGAATGCGATCCAGTCGATCGGCGACAGCGGCACGGTGACGATCGTCACCCGCACCGTCGAGCAGGCCCCGCCGCCGTACGTCGGTGGCGCGGCCCAGACCTGGATGGCGATCGAGGTTCGTGATACGGGCGCGGGCATGGATGACGCGACCCGCGAACGCATCTTCGAGCCGTTCTTCACCACCAAGCAGGTCGGTGAGGGCACCGGGCTGGGCCTGTCGGTCAGCTGGGGCATCGTGCGCGAGCACGGCGGCTGGATCGACGTGCAATCTTCACTTGACGCGGGGTCGACCTTCACGGTCTTCCTCCCGATGACGCGACGCATCGGACGCACCACCGGCGAGCGCAGCGCGCTGGTCAGTGACCGAGGCGCAGGCCCAGGCGCAGGCGCAGGCGCAGGCGCAGGCCCAGGCCCAGGCCCAGGCCCAGGCGCAGGCCCAGGCGCAGGCCCAGGCGCAGGCCCAGGCGCAGATCGAGGTGCCGCATGACCTGCGTGTTCGTCGTCGATGACGAGCGCGAGATGGTCGACCTGATCGCGCTCGGCCTCAAGAAGCGCGGGTTCCAGATCGTCCCGTTCGGCGGCGGCGCCGACGCGCTCGCGGCGATCTCCAGCCACGACGTCGACGTGATCATCACCGATCTCAACATGAAGGGGATGACCGGCCTCGAGCTGTGCCAGCGCGTGGTCGCCGACCGGCCCGACATCCCGGTGCTGATGCTGACCGCGTTCGGCAGCTTCGAGACCGCGGTCGGCGCGATCCGCGCCGGGGCCTACGACTTCGTCACCAAGCCGGTCGAGATCGAGGCGCTCGCGATCGCGGTCCGGCGGGCCGCGGAGCACCGCGCGCTGCGCGGCGAGGTCAAGCGGCTGCGCGAGGTGGTCGCGAGCACCCGGCGCCACGGCGAGCTGGTCGGCGCCAGCCCGGCGATGCAGCAGATCTACCAGCTGATCGACCAGGTCAGCGCGACCGACGCCACCGTGCTGATCACCGGCGAGAGCGGCACCGGCAAGGAGGTCGTCGCGAGAGAGATCCACGAGCGATCGCGGCGCAAGGCGGCGCCGTTCGTCGTGGTCAACTGCGCGGCGGTCCCCGAGGCGCTGCTCGAGAGCGAGCTGTTCGGTCACGCCAAGGGCGCGTTCACCGACGCCAAGCACAGCCGGCAGGGCCTGTTCCAGCAGGCCAACGGCGGCACGCTGTTCCTCGACGAGATCGGCGAGATGGTGCTCGCGCTCCAGCCCAAGCTCTTGCGCGCGCTCCAGGAGCGCAAGGTCCGCCCGGTCGGCGCCGAGGCCGAGATCTCGGTCGACGTCCGGCTGATCACCGCGACCAACCGCGAGCTCGAGGACATGGTCGAGGACAAGCGGTTCCGCGAGGACCTGTATTACCGCATCAACGTGATCCACATCCCGCTGCCGCCGCTGCGCGCCCGCGGCGGCGACGTGCTGTTGCTCGCCCAGCACCTGCTGCGTCACCACGCAGCGGTGTTCGACAAGAAGGTAATGGGCCTCTCGGCGGCCGCGGCCGAGAGGATGATGGCTTACGACTGGCCCGGCAACGTTCGCGAGCTCGGTAACTGTCTCGAGCGTGCCGTGGCGCTGGCTCACTTCGAGGAGATCCAAGTGGAAGACCTACCCGACAAGATCCGTAATTCTCGTCGTGCGACCGCGATGTCGGGCGGCGAGCTGACCGAACTGCTCACGCTCGAGGAGGTCGAACGCCGCCACGTGCTGCGCGTGCTGGAGGCCTGTCACGGCAACCGCACCGACGCGGCGAAGATCCTGGGGCTCGATCGCAAGACGCTCTACCGCAAGCTGTTGCGGTGGGGCGTCGGCGACGAGTAGTTGCAGCAGGCGACCGAACCGCCGCCGATCGGGCGGGTCACGCTGCGCCGGGCATGCTCGCGCTGTCGGGAGCCGGCGCGAGCAGAAACCGCAGCGTGATCGCCGTCCCGTGATCGGGCTGGGAGTCCGCGAACACCGCCCCGCCGCTCGCCTCGACGATGCGCCGGACGATCGCGAGCCCGAGCCCGGTGCCGGTGATGTCTTGCGTCCGCTTGCCCCGGAAGAACGGCTCGAACGCACGGCGGGTGTCCTCGGCCGACATCCCGAGCCCGTTGTCCGACACCCGGAGCTCGTAGCCCGTGCTCGTGGCGCGGCCGACCAGCGCGATCACCGGCGGCACGTCGGGCCGGCGATACTTCACGGCGTTCTCGCCGAGGTTCCACAGCGCCTGGCGCAGCAGCCCGTCGCTGCACCGGATCGCGGCCGGCTGGACGTCGACCCCCAGCGTCCCACCGGCCCCGCTCACCAGCGGGTGAAGATCGGCCGCGACCGAGGCGGCGACCGTCTCGGGCCGGGCGACGGCGCCGTCGCTCGGGGCCCCGGCGCGGGACAGCGTGAGCAGATCGTCGACCATGCCGGTCATCTGGGCGACGCCGCGCTGCAGGATCGCCGTCGTGGCGGCCTCGCCCCGGGCGCGCTCGGCGATCATCGAGGCCGCGAGGTGGATCGTGTTGAGCGGGCCGCGCAGGTCATGCGCGACGCGGCCCGCGAACGCGTCGAGCTCGCGGTTCTTGTTCTGGAGCTCGACCGTCTGCTGTCCGAGCCGCCGCTCGTTGTCCGAGATCAGCCGGGTCAGCTGCCGGCCGACCACGAGCGTGATCAGCAGGATCGCCGCGGCCAGGGCGAGCAGGCCGTAGAGCACGTCGGACTCCAGCTTGGCCGCGTGCACCCGCGCCGCGGCGGCGGCGGCCTGATTGACATCGACCAGGGTCTGGACGTCGCGCGACACCGCCTCGAACACGGGCTCGGCCGTGAGCAGCTGCTGCGCGGCCTCCGTGTCCTGGTTGCCGCGCGACAGCTGGAGCGCCGCGGTCGCATGCTGCTCGGCCAGCGCGATGTCGCGGTTCAGCGCGAACCACGCCGCCGCCTCGCCCTCGTAGGTGGCCAGCGGGGCATACTCGCGCGCCGCGGCGTCCCAGTCGTCCTTGACCGCAGCGATCTGCCGCTCGATCGCGGTCATCTGCACGGCCTCGCGCTCGAAGATATGGCGATCGATCAGGATCCGCTCGCGCTGGAAGTCGTAGCTCATCCGTCCGATCAGACGGACGCCGGCCAGCGCGTCGCCCTCGATCTCGGCCACCGTGTCCTGCGCCGCCTTCCACCGGATGTAGCCGAGGATCTGCGATACGAGGAGCAGCGCCGCGATCCCTCCGAACGCGGCCCGCAGCATCGTCCGGGTGTGTCGCTCGTCTTTCCATTGCATGGCAACCTGCTCGGCGGCGGCGCTCGCCGCGACCGGGGCCCTCGCCGCCGGTCGTGGCGCACACGGCGCCGTGACCAAGCCTGTGCAGACCGGTCCGCCGATGCAAGGCCTGTCGCATTTCGACACCGCTCAGCGCGCGGCGGATCGCCCCGCCGCGGCGCCGGGCGCGTGACGAACGTCGCGCGCCAGCGTACCATCGCGCCGCGCGCTGCGACGAACGACGAGCGCGGCTACAGCGAGGAGAGGAACGCCAGGACGTTGGCCTGGCCGGCCGCGCTGAGCGCGTTGAAGTTGCTCCGCGCCGCCGCGGCCTGGTTGGCATGGCGCTGGATCGCGTCGGCGATCGCACGCCGAGGCCGTGCTCGCTCACCGCGGCTTGGCCACCTGACCAGACGGCAGGTCGGCGCGGTCCCAGCCGCCGCCGAGCGCCTCGATGAGCGCGACCGCGGACGTCATGTGCTGGACCTGCAGGCCGACCAGGGTCTGGCGCGCCGCCAGCAGCAGCACCTGCTCCTGCATCAGGTCGATGTACGGGTCGATCCCGGTCTCGTAGCGCGCGCGCTCGAGCTCGAACGCGCGCTCGGCGAGCGCGACCGCGCGGCGCTGCTGCGCGATCTGCTGGGCGAGGATGCGGGTCTGCGCCAGGGCATCCTCGACCTGCTGGAACGCGGCGAGCACGGTCTGCCGGTACGCGGCGACGGCCGCGTCGTACACCGCGACCGACTGATCGATCGTCGCGCGCCGCAGCCCGGCGTCGAACACCGCCTCCGACAGCGTCGCGCCGATCGACCACACCCGGCTCGGCCACGACAGCAGCGAGCTGATCATGCTGCTGGCCAGCCCCGCGGTGCCGGACAGCGTGAGGTCCGGATAGTACGCGGCGTGGCCGATGCCGATCGCCGCGTTGGCCGCTGCCATCTGGCGCTCCGCCGCGGCGAGGTCCGGGCGCCGCTCGAGCAAGCGGGACGGCGTGCCGGTCGGGATCGCGGGCGCGGCGGCGAGCCGCGCGCGGCGCGGCAGCGAGAACGCGGTCGCCGGGCGGCCGACCAGGGTCGCGATCGCGTGCTCGTACTGGGCGCGCAGGACGGCGGCGCCGGTCGCCTGGACGCGCGCGGCCTGCAGGGTCTGGTCGGCCTGCACGACCGCGACCTCGGTGTCGACGCCGGTCTCGTAGCGCGCGCGGGCCAGCGCGAGGATCTGCTCGTCGGCGGCGACCGTGGCGTCGAGCAGGTCCTGCAGCGCGTCCTGGCCGCGCAGCTGGAAGTACGTGGCGGCGAGGGTCGCCTGCGCCAGCAGCTCCTGGCCCGCGAGATCGGCCGCGCTGACCTGGGCGCTGTACCTCGCCTGGCGGACCGTGTTGCGCACGCGGCCGAACAGGTCCGGGGCCCAGGCCGCGTCGATCGGCAGGCTGTAGCTGGTGAACCGGCCGCCGCCGCCCGCCGCCGCGGCGGCGCCCGCGGTCCCCGGGGTCCCGGCGATGCCCGTGGTCCCGGTCGTTCCGGTGGTCCCTGTGGTCCCGGCCGTCCCCGTGGTCCCGGTCGTCCCGGCACCGGTCGTCCCGGCACCGGTCGGCGTGAGCGTTCCGGTCACCAGCGAGCCGCCCCCGCCCCGCCCCGTGATCGCCGACGGCGAGGCGGTCACGGTCGGGAAATACCGCGCCTGCGCCTGGCGGATCACGGCCCGCGCCGCCATGAAGTTCGCCACCGCCTGGGCGATCGTCTGGTTGCCGGCGCGGAGCCGGGCCTCGAGCGCGTCGAGCTCCGGCTCGCGGAACACCCGCCACCACGCGCCGCGCAGCATCGCGTCGGCCGGACTGGCGACCCGCCACGGGCCCGGGCCCCGGGCCTCCTTGTACGACGGCGTCCCGGGCAGCGGGGCCGATGGCACATGGTAGGCCGGCCCGACGGTGCACGCCGCTGCGAGCAGCGCCCCGAGCGCGAGCGTCCGTGCCCTCGGGCGCGTCCGCGGGCGCGTCATCGCACCCTCCGGCGGCCGCGCCGCAGCCGATCGAGATAGAGATAGACCACCGGCGTGGTGTAGAGCGTGAGCAGCTGGCTCATCACCAGCCCGCCGACGATCGCGATGCCGAGCGGCCGGCGCAGCTCGGCGCCGGTCCCGGTGCCGAACGCCAGCGGCAGCGCGCCGGACAGCGCCGCGACGGTCGTCATCATGATCGGGCGGAACCGCAGCACGCACGCCTCGAAGATCGCCTCGCGCGGCGGCTTGCCGTGATCGCGCTCGGCGAGCAGCGCGAAGTCGATCATCATGATCGCGTTCTTCTTCACGATCCCGATCAGCAGCACGATCCCGATGATCGAGATCACGTCGAGCTCGAGCCCGAACACGAGCAGCGCGAGCATCGCGCCGACGCTCGCCGACGGCAGCGTCGACAGGATGGTCAGCGGGTGGATCAGGCTCTCGTAGAGCATGCCGAGCACGAGGTAGACCGCGATCAGCGCGGTGGCGATCAGCAGCGGCTCGGAGGCGAGCGACTGCTGGAACGCCTGCAGCGTCCCCGAGAACGAGCCGCGGATCGCCGGCGGCGTGCCGAGCCGGGCGGACAGCTCGGCGATCCGCCGCGCCGCGTCGCCGAGCGCGAGGCCCGGGGCGAGGTTGAACGACACGGTGACCGACGGAAACAGCCCGGTGTGGTTGACCTGCAGCGCGGCGGTCGTGATCCGCGGCGCCGCGACGCCGACCAGCGGGACCTGCCCGCCCGGCGGCGTCGTCGGCAGGTAGACGTCGGCCAGGCCGGCCGGCGCCTGGGTCCAGTGCGGCGCGGCCTCGAGCACGACGTAGTACTGGTTCGCCGGCAGGTACATCACCGAGACCTGGGCCTGGCCGAACGCCGTCGCGAGCTCGGTGTCGATCTGCTGCACGGTGAGCCCGAGCGCCGCGGCGCGCGCCCGGTCGTAGGTCAGCTGCGCCTGCAGCCCGCCGTCGTGCTGGTCCGAGCTGACGTCGGTGAACCCGGGCAGCTGCCGCATCCGGGCCAGCAGGATCGGCCCCCAGGTCTGGAGATCCGCGAGCGTGTCGGACTGGATCGTGTACTGGTACTGGGCGGCGCCGATCCGGCCGCCGACGCGGAGGTCCTGCGCGGCCTGGAGGAACACGGAGGCCACCGGCAGGCCGGCGAGCGCGCCGCGCAGCCGGGCGATCACCTGCGGGGCGTCGGCGTCGCGCTGCTCGCGCGGGACCAGCGCCATGAACACCAGGCCGGCGCTGTCGGTCTGGTTGAACGCCAGGACGTGGTCGACCGCCGGATCGCGGCGGATCGCGTCGACCGTCGTCCGCAGCGACGCGTCCATCGCCGCGAACGAGGCGGCGTCGGGGCCGAGCACGGCGCCGAACACCACGCCGGTGTCCTGCTCCGGGAAGAACCCCCTGGGCAGCCGGATCACGAGCACCGCGTTCATCGCGATCGCCAGGCCGAGCAGCACGAGCATCAGGCCGCGGTTGTCGAGCACCCAGCCGAGGCTGCGCCGGTAGCCGGCGAGCAGGGCATCGAACCCGCGCTCGAGCCAGCGCAGGGCCCCGCGCCAGCCGGACGCGCGCCCGGTGCGCAGCAGGTGGGCGCACAGCATCGGCGTCACGGTCAGCGACACCACCAGCGAGATCGCGATCGCGATCGACAGCACGGCCGCGAACTCGCGGAACAGCCGGCCGACCAGGCCCGGCATCGCGAGGATCGGGAGGAACACCGCGACCAGCGACACGCTGATCGACAGCACGGTGAACCCGATCTCGCGCGCGCCGCGCAGCGCCGCCAGGGCGGGGGGCACGCCGGCCTCGCGGTGGCGGGCGATGTTCTCCATCACGACGATCGCGTCGTCGACCACGAACCCGGTCGCGATCGTGATCGCCATCAGCGACAGGTTGTCGAGGCTGAATCCGAGCAGGTACATCACCGCGAACGTGCCGATCAGCGAGGTCGGCACCGCGATGCTCGGGATCGCGGTCGCGCGCGCGCTGCGCAGGAACACGAACACGACCGCGACGACCAGCGCGACCGACAGCAGCAGGGTGTGCTCGACCGTCGCGACCGAGGCGCGGATCGTCGTGGTCCGATCGACCGCGATCGTCAGGTCGATCCCGCGCGGGACGATCGCGGCGATCGCGGGCAGCGCCGCGCGCACCCGGTCGACCGTCGCGATGATGTTGGCGCCCGGCTCGCGGAAGATGATCAGCGTCACCGACGGCTTGCCGTCGAGGTAGCCGGCGCTGCGTGCGTTCTGCTGGCCGTCGACGACGTCGGCGACGTCGGACAGCCGCACCGGCCGGCCGCCGTGGATCGCGATCACCAGCGGCCGGTAGTCCTCGGCGCGCACCAGCTGGCCGTTGGTCAGGATGTCGGAGACCACCGGCCCGTCGACCAGCTGGCCGCGCGCGAGGCTGGTGTTCTGGTGCTGGATCGCCGTGCGCACGTCGGCCAGGCTCAGGCCGTTGCTCGCGAGGTTCACCGGATCGACCTCGACCCGGATCGCCGGCGACGACGCGCCGCCGACCGTGACCTGGCCGACGCCGGGGATCTGCGACAGCCGCTGCGCGATGATCGTCGACGCGACGTCGTACATCTGCCCGGTGCGGTAGGTGTCCGAGGTCAGGCTGACGATCAGGATCGGCGCGTCGGCCGGGTTGACCTTGCGATAGGTCGGATCGGCCGGCAGGTTGGCGGGCAGGTACGTGCGCGCCGCGGCGATCGCCGCCTGGACGTCGCGCGCCGCGCCGTCGATGTCGCGGCCGAGATCGAACTGCAGCGTGATCGCCGTGGTGCCCAGAGTGCTGGTCGACGTCATCTCGGTGATCCCGGCGATCCGCGTGAGCTGGCGCTCGAGCGGTGTCGCGACGGTCGCCGCCATGATCTCGGCGCTCGCGCCCGGCAGCGCGGCGGACACGCCGATCGTCGGGAAGTCGATCTGCGGCAGCGGCGACACCGGCAGCACCGCGAACGCCACGGCGCCGGCGATCACCAGCGCGGCCGACAGCAGGATCGTCGCGACCGGCCGGCGGATGAACGGCGCCGACAGGTTCATGCCGGCTCCCGGCGCCGGCGGGCGCGCAGCCGGCGCGACAGCGACTCGAGCGCGAGGTAGATGACCGGCGTGGTGTAGAGCGTCAGGACCTGGCTGACCAGCAGGCCGCCGACCATCGCGATGCCGAGCGGACGGCGCAGCTCGGCGCCGAGGCCCGAGCCGAGCGCGAGCGGCAGGCCGCCGAACAGCGCCGCCATCGTCGTCATCAGGATCGGCCGGAACCGGAGCAGGCTGGCCTCGTACACCGCGTCCTCGGGGCGCGCGCCGCGCTCGCGCTCGGCGTCGAGCGCGAAGTCGACGATCATGATGCCGTTCTTCTTGACGATGCCGATCAGGAGCAGGATCCCGATGACCGCGATCACGTCGAGGTCCTGGTGAAACAGCAGCAGCGCGAGCAGCGCGCCGACGCCCGCCGACGGCAGGGTCGACAGGATCGTCAGCGGGTGGAGGAAGCTCTCGTACAGCACGCCGAGCACGATGTAGACCGTGACCAGCGCCGCCAGGATCAGCAGCGGCTCGCTGGTCAGCGATGCGCGGAACGCGGCGGCCGTGCCCTGGAAGCCGGCCTGCACGCTCGCCGGCAGGTGGAGGTCGTCGACCACCTGCTGGATCCTCGACAGCGCGGTGCCGAGCGCCACCCCGGGCGCGAGGTTGAACGACACCGTGACCGCCGGGAACTGGCCCTGGTGCGTGATGGTCAGCGGGTGGGTGGTCTGCGCGATCTCGGCGATCGCGCCCAGCGGCACCGCGGCGGACCGCTGCCCCGGCGGAGGCGCGATCCCCGCCGCCGGTCCGGACCCGGCCGGCGGCGACAGCGCGGTCGGCAGCGGGGCGAGCAGGCTCGCCGCGGCGGTCGGGGTGAGCAGCGGCGATCCGGCCGGCGCGGTCGTCCCCGCGGCCGCCGAGCTCGCCGCGGCGGCCATCGCCGAGCCGGAGCCGCCCCCGGATGAAGGGACCGCTTGCAGGTAGAGGTTCGCGAGCTGCGCCGGGCCGCGCCGGAACCGGGGCTCGGCCTCCAGCACCACGTGGTACTGGTTGGACTGCGTGTACAGCACGTTGATCTGGCGCTGGCCGAACGCGTCGTACAGCGCGTTCTCGATCGCCGACGCGGTCAGCCCGACCCGCGACGCCGTCGGCCGATCGATGGTGATCAGGGTCGCGAGCCCGCCCGGCTGCTGATCGGTCGCGACGTCGGCGAGCTCGGGCAGCTCGGCGAGCCGCGCGACCAGGCGCGCCGTCCAGCGCTCGAGCTCCGCGCCGTCGGGCGCCTCGAGCGCGTACTGGTACCGGGTGCGGCTCGGGCGGGTCTCGACGGTGATGTTCTGGACCGGCTGCATGTACAGGGCGATGCCATCGACCTCGCGCAGCGCGGCGGCGAGCCGGCGCTGGACCTCGATCGCCGAGGCGCGGCGCTCGGACAGCGGCCGCAGGTTGATCGAGATCCGCCCGCTGTTCAGCGCGGTGTTGGTGGCGTCGATCCCGATGAACGACGACAGGCTGGCCACCGCGGGGTCGCGCAGGATCGCGCGGGCGAGCTGCTGCTGGCGCTCCGCCATCGCCGCGAACGACACGGTCGGCGGCGCCTGCGAGATGCCCTGGATCACGCCGGTGTCCTGGACCGGCAGGAAGCCCTTCGGGATCGCTGCGTAGAGCGCGATGGTCAGCGCCAGCGTCGCCGCGGCGACGATCAGCGTGAGCGTCGGGTGGCGCAGCACGACCCGCAGCGTCCGGCCGTAGAACCCGAGCACGGCCCCGAACGCGCGGTCCGACGCGCGGTGGAACCGGCCGTGCGCGGCCCGCGGGCGGTGGCGCAGGATCCGCGCGCACATCATCGGCGTCAGGGTCAGCGACACCACCGCCGAGATCGCGATCGTCACCGCGAGCGTGACCGCGAACTCGCGGAACAGCCGGCCGACGACGTCGCCCATGAACAGCAGCGGGATCAGCACCGCGATCAGCGACACCGTCAGCGAGATGATCGTGAACCCGATCTGGTCCGCGCCGCGCAGCGCCGCGTCGAGCGGCGACGCACCGGCCTCGAGGTGGCGCGACACGTTCTCGATCATCACGATCGCGTCGTCGACCACGAACCCGGTCGCGATCGTGAACGCCATCAGCGACAGGTTGTCGATGCTGTAGCCGAGCGCGTACATCGCGGCGAACGTGCCGACCAGCGACAGCGGGACCGCGACGCTCGGGATCATCGTGGCCGATGCGCTGCGCAGGAACACGAAGATCACGAGCACGACCAGTGCGATGGTCAGCGCGAGCTCGAGCGCGACCGCCCGGACCGATGCCTGGATCGAGACCGTGAGGTCGGTCAGCACCGTGACCTGGAGATCCGCGGGCAGGTTGGCCTGCAGGGTCGGCAACAGCCCGCGGATCGCGTCGACCACGCGGATCGTGTTGGCGCCGGGCTGGCGCTGGATGTTGACGATCACCGCCGGGGTGTCGTTCCTCCACGCCGCCTGGAACGCGTTCTCGACCCCGTCGATCACCTGCGCGACGTCGGTCAGCATCACCGGCGCGCCGTTGCGGTAGGCGACCACCACGCGCCGGTAGTCGGCGCTGGTCCGCAGCTGGTCGTTGGCGTCGATCTGGTAGCTCTGGGCCGGCCCGTCGAAGCTGCCCTTCGCGGCGTTGACGCTGGTCTGGACCAGCGCGACGCGCACCGCCTCGAGATCGATGCCGTACGACGACAGCGCCGCCGGGTTGACCTGGATCCGCACCGCGGGCCGCTGGCCGCCGTTGATCTGCACCACGCCGACGCCGGACAGCTGGGACAGCTTCGGGGTGAGCCGGGTGTCGACCAGGTCCTCGACCTCGGACAGCGGCCGCGCGGCCGAGGTCACCGCCAGCGTGAGCACCGGCGGATCGGCCGGGTTCGCCTTGCTGTAGATCGGCGGGGCCGGCAGGTCGGGCGGCAGCAGCCGCTGCGCCGCGTTGATCCCGGCCTGGACCTCCTGCTCGGCGACGTCGATGCCGAGCGAGAGCGCGAACTGCAGCACGATCAGCGAGACGCCGGCGCCGCTGGTCGACGTCATCTGCGCGAGGCCCTGGAGCTGGCCGAGCTGGCGCTCGAGCGGCGCGGTGACGGTCGTCGCCGCGACCTCGGGGCTGGCGCCGGGATAGAACGTGATCACCTGGATCGTCGGGTAGTCGACCTGCGGCAGCGCGGCGATCGGCAGCTGGGTGAGCGCGACCAGCCCGGCGAGCAGGATCGCGGCCATCCCCAGCGAGGTCGCGACCGGGCGCAGGATGAACGGGCGCGACGGGCTCATCGCGGCGCTCCTGCGGAGCCGGCCGCGCCCGCAGATCCCGCCGCAGGGCCCGCAGATCCCACCGCAGGGCCCGCGATCGCGACCGCCGCGCCTTCGCGCAGCTTCTCGAAGCTGCTGATCGCGACCGCCGCGCCCGGCGCGACGCCGGTGACCTGGGTCAGCTCGCCGGCCACCGCGCCCGGCGTCACGCGCTGGACGTGGACGCGGCCGTCCTCGACGAGGTACACGAACGCGAGGTCGGCGTTGCGCTGGATCGCCGCCGACGGCACGGCGGTCGCCCCGCGCAGCGTGGTGACCCGCAGCCGCGCGTTGACGAACTGGTTGGGGAACAGCGCCTCGTCGGCGTTGTCGAACCGCGCGCGCAGCCGGACCGTGCCGGTCGTGGTGTCGATCTGGTTGTCGATCGCGATCAGCGGCCCGGTCGCCAGCCGGCCCGCCTGGACGCGGTCGAGCGCCTCGACCGGCAGCCCCGCGCCTTGGTCGGGCTGCGCGCGGACCTCGCCGAGGTAGTCCTCGGAGATCGCGAACACGACGCTGATCGGCTGGAGCTGCGTGATCACCGCGAGCACCGGACCGACGTTGGCGGTGACCAGGTTGCCGGGATCGACCAGCCGCAGGCCGACCCGCCCGGTGATCGGGGACGCGATCCGGCAGTAGCCGAGCTGGATCCGGTCGTACTCGACCGTGCCGCGGTCGAGCTTCACGGTGCCCTCGGCCTGCAGCACCAGCTTGTCCTGGTCGTCGAGCTGCTGCCGGGCGATCGCCCGCCGGGCCCACGCCGCGCGGAACCGGTCGCGATCCATCCGCGCCTGGTCGAGGACGTGGAGGTCGCGCTCCAGCGTGCCCTGGGCCTGCAGCAGCAGCGCCGCGAACGGCCGCGGATCGATGTCGACGAGCGGC
>JBGQCL010000015.1:0-57585 GCA_041495365.1 Kofleriaceae bacterium
AAAATCAGTGCCCCTCCGGTGTCCGCTCGTTCGTGTGGTGTCTTAGGCTCTGGCCCGAGGAGCAGATGGCAGACCTCAGCGGGCGTAAACTGGGCGACTACACCCTCCGCGAGAAGATCGGGGACGGTGGCTATGGGGACGTCTATCGCGCAGAGCATCGGGTGCTCAGGCGCGTGGCGGTGGTGAAGGTGCTCAACGAGGAGCGGCAGTGCGCTGATCACGGCGCGTCACGGTTCTTGCGCGAGGCGCAGCTCGCATCGCAGCTGCGTCATACGAACGCGGCGCACATCTACGATTTCGGTGTCGACGACGAAGACGAGCTGATGTGGATCGCGATGGAGTACGTGGACGGGATCACGCTTGCGGACTGGTTGCAGGCGCATGGGCCGATGTCGCTCGGCGAGTTGGTGCCACTCGTCGAGCAGCTGGCCGAGGTCGTCGAGGCCGCGCACCAGTGCGGGATCGTACATCGCGACCTCAAGCCGTCGAACGTGATGGTCATCGAGGGCAAGGGGCCAGCCTCACAGGGGAAGCTGGTTCCAAAGCTACTCGATTTCGGGATCGCGAAGGGCAGGGTGGCATCCATCGCTGAGGATGAGCCCGCCGAGGTGACTCCCGGAGACAAGGTAGAGACAGCGCTGATCCGAGCGACACCATCGCCACGGCGGCGTCCGTCCACCAAGACCAATCCCTCTCGTCCGGAACTTGTACCGGAGCATGGACAACGGATCACTCGTACCGGTGCCGGCTTTGGCTCTCGGCCGTACATGTCACCGGAGCAGTGGGGTAATGCGTCCTGCGTTGGCCCCGCAGCCGACATCTATTCGCTCGGGGTCATCGTGTACGAGGCGCTGACCGGGCGGGTACCGTTCACGGCGAACAACACCGACGACTATTGCCGCGAGCACTGCTTCGCGGCCGTGCCGCCGCTCGGTGACGGCTTCTCGTCGGACCTTGACCGAGTTCTCTGCCGTGCGCTCGCCAAACGGCCGAACAATCGCCATGCGAGCGTGCTGGAGTTGGCGTCGGAGCTGCGGAAGCTGTTGCAGGCGGACCCTCACGAACAGATCCGTTCGTTGACGCGGCGATGGCACGAACGGGGCCAGTCGCCCGACCTACTCGCGCGGGGCCAGACGCTCGCGGAACTCCGGCGCAGCGTGGAGCGGTCGCGCGTCGCGGCGAGTCTCAGCGACCTGGAGAGCTCGTTCATCACGATGAGCGTGCGGCGCGCTCGTCGCGCCAGGTGGGGCATTGGAGCGCTCGTCGTCCTTGCCGCGATGAGCGCACTTGTGGTCCGTGCGGAGATGCGAACCCGCGTGGCAGAAATGCGAAACCGCATGGCAGAGCAGAACATCACCGAGGCGGAGATTGAGCAGGGCCGTCAGGCGCTGATTCATGGCGAGTCCCACGAGGCTGTACGGCACCTCGAACAAGCATACCAGCGCGGCGATCACTCGCCTGGAACGGAGTTCATGCTTGCCCGAGCGCTGCAGCCGCGCATGTCCGAGCTCGCTCGCTTCGCGAGCAGCTCCGGACGCATGTGGTCGGCGATGTTCGCGCCCGATGGCAAGCGAGTGCTCACGACGGACGACAAGGCGGCGCGGATGTGGGACGCGGGGTCCGGTCAGCTGCTGTTCATGATGAACCACGGCGATACGGTGTATGGGGCCGTGTTCAGCCCGGACGGTTCCAGGGTCATCACTGCCGGAGGAGATGGCACAGTCCGGATCTGGAGCGCAGCAACCGGCGCTCCGATCCGCGAACTGAGCTACCAGGGGTCAGGCGCGAAGAAATGGCGCTACTACGCGGTCGCGATGTCGTCGCACTTCGTGGCAGCGATCGATGTCACCGGCAAGGCGGTGCACGTGTGGGATGCAGAGACGGGAACACAGATCGCCGAGCTGGACAATGACGGGGCAGAAATGCAATTGCTGGCGTTCAGCGCCGACGGGCATTGGCTCGCCACCTCGGGCCGTGATGAGGTGCGCGTGTTTGATACGTCGAGATGGCGTCGCGGGGCCACGATCACCGGGCCGCGCGTCCGTAGCCTGAGCTTCGATCCGAGCAGACCGCGGCTTGCCGTCGGTACCGCCGATGGCGTTGCTTCGATCTGGGAAATCCCGAGTGGCGAGCTCGTCCGATGTCTGCGCGGAGCAGGAGCGTCGGTTGATGCCGTCGCGTTCTCGCGGGATGGCGCGCTCGTCGCGACGGCGAGCCGCGATGGTATGGAACAGGTGTGGGACGCGGCATCCGGCGCTCTGCGGACCCAGCTCAACTCACATCACGACATGATCTACGCGGTCGAGTTCTCCGCAAACGGCGGTCTCCTGCTCTCTGCCGGCGCCGACGGCGCAATGGTGATCTCGAGCATCGCAACAGGGATGCCCGCCAGGCTCGAAGGCCCCAAGGGTCGCATCCTCGCCGCTCACTTCGATCGGGAATCGCGCCGCGTCGTCGGTGCGTCGTGGGACGGTACCGCCCGAGTATGGGATGCTGTATCGCCGTATCGCCGTTGGGAGTCGTCACAGATCGGCGCCGACTGCGACACGATGGACAGCCTCGTCCCCGATCAGCGGTTCATCGCGCTCAGCTGCCGGAACCACGGTACACACGTCTGGGACACCGCGCGTGGCGAGCTGCTCGCGGAGCTGCCGAGCGTGTCGACCGTCGACGGAGACTACTTCTCGGCGCTACCAGCCTTGACTTCTAACGGCGACCGGGCGGCGATCGCGCGGGGCAACACCGTGGAGGTCTACGCGCTCCCCAGCGGCCAGCTTCTTCGCACGATCACCCATCCGGCGGCAGTCAACGCGGCTGCGTTCGCCCCTGCAGGCCATGACCTGGTCAGCGGTGCAGTCGACGGTTCGCTCCTGCTCACGCACGATGAGGGTGAGCCGGTCGCCTTGCCGACGTCGTCTGCTGGGATCGATGCTGCGGCCATCCTCGCCGACGGTCGGGTGGTGGCGGCAGACGCCAGTGACCGACTTCGAGTCATTGGCCCGGGTAGCAACGCGCTGCTGATGGACCTCGCAGCACCATCACGCATGAGGTTGCTGCGGCCGTCACCGGATGGCACACGGCTGGTCACGATCTCGACCAGGAGCGAGCAGGCCCCTCTGCTGTATGATCTCGACCAACGTCGGCTCGTCTCTCGGCTCGACGGTCATGTCGGACGAGTGTTCACGGCGCGCTTCGTGGCCGAGGGCGGACGCGAGATCCTCACGGCTGCATCCGATGGTACGGTGCGGCTCTGGGACGCGGCAACCGGTAGCCCTCGCCAGATCTTTCCGGGGGATTCCCATTCCCTGGCAGATGCGGCGCTTGCTCCTGACGGGTCCGTGATCGTTGCGGGCGGCAGCGATGGGTTCCTGCGGTTCTGGGACACATCGAACGGACACCTGTTGTGGACGCTGCAAGCGCACAGCTCCTTTGTCATCGGAGTCCACTGGGAAGGCGGCGAGCTCGTCACGCGCAGCCGCGCCGGAGATGTCGCACGTTGGGCGTTGCCATCGCCAGACAAGGTCATCGAGGCATGCCACGCCAGGACGTGCGCATCCCCAGCGATGGAAGAGAAAATAGCTCTATAGGTACCGGCGCGCTATCATAACATGATGAAGAGATCAATGCGCAGGCTCGCGATCCGTCGCGAGACCGTCCGGATGCTCGCTGAACTGGATCTCATCCGAGTTGCCGGAGGCAACCCGGATGCACCGCTGATGGACACGGGCGGCAGCCCTGCCAACACTTGTGTTCAGGCTGCTGTGGTCGCGCAGGCTGCGTTGCCGGCCAAACCGTAACAGCTTCACAGCTTCGAGCCTGCGCGGCGGTCGATGATCCGAAGGCCGCGGCGGGGAGTTCGACCCAGGGGAAGGGGGGGCGCTCGGGGCGAGAGCACGCCGGCGAGCTTTGTCGCGGCGTCGCCATTGCCGAGCTGGTTCGAGGAGCTTGAGCTCAGGCAGCTGGGGGCAGCGGCTCGGTTGTTTGGCCGACGTCAACTAGATTCTCCCATCGGTTCTAACGGACCCGAGCGCAACCCGACGAGCCCCCACGCTTGCATCCCGCAGCGAACTTCGCGACCTTCCACGGCGCGGGGGTTCACGGCGATGCGCGATCGGGGCGATCCAGGTGGTGCGACGTGAGAGAACGCCTGTTCCAGGGCGACGTGTTCGAGCACGAGCGATCGCGCCGGGTGGACTTCGATCCGATCGTCGAAGGCAAGCGCTACGGCCTGACTCCCGAGGTGTCGGCCGCGCTCTGGGAGCATGTGCGTCGGGAAGCGACGAACAGTGACGGGGTGTACGACGAGAACGCGGCGCGGGAGCGGTTCGCGCAGCTCGCCGAGCTCATCGCCAGGCGCGGCGGGCAGCTCGGCCCCGAGCCGTTCCACTGGACACAGATCGATGTGGCGTCGGATCTCCCCCTGCCAGACAACCTCCTTGCGGAGCGGGTGCCTGGAAGGACCACGCTGGTGTTGGCCGAGGCGTCGGCGCGTGCGCGCGTCGCGCTGGGGGTCCCGGGCCGGACGACGCTGGTCGCGAACCACGCGGCGTCGGAGGTTGGCTCGCTCGACGAGTCGCGAGGGTTCTTCCGGCGCTACGTGAGCGGCGGCCACGCAGCGCGCACCAAGCTCGAGCGCGCGATCGTCGCGCGTGACCACTACGCCGCGGTTGTCGCGGTCGGCGCGTTGAAGCAAGACCTCGCATCGGCGCGTCGCCACCTCGCCAACGGCCTCGAACATGACGAGGGCCTGAGAGCGGAGCTCGCCGCGCTCGAAGGACCGGCCGAGCAGCTGCTCGCGAAGCTGCCCAACATGAGCGCCGGCGGCCAGTCGGAGCTCTGGGGGCCGAGCTCCGCGGAATGGCGCGCGGCGATCGGCGACGACGCGGAGCGGGCGGATGGCCTTCCGCAGGCGGGTACTCGCGGCGACGAGCCGCATGCACCGCAGCGGCTGCCGGGATCGCTGCAGGGCCGGATGGAGCGCGCGTACGGCCGTCGGTTCGATGACGTGGAGCTCCACCGCGACAGCGCCGAGGTACCCGCCGGGCAGCTGGCCATGACGCGCGGGCGCCACATCCACCTCGAGCGGGGCGCTGTGGACCTGACAGCGGCCCGCGGCGAGCTCGTGCTCGCCCACGAGCTCGCGCACGTCGCGCAGCAAGACGGCCGCGGCGAGCGCACAGGGACCCGGCGGGAGCTCGAGCGCGAAGCTGCGCGGGCGGCACCCCGTGCGGTACGGGGCCAGACCGCGCGCATTGCTCTGCGCGCAGAGCCGACAGCGGCCTACGCGTTCAGCGAGGACCACGAGCACGACGCCGGCGAGCTCGACCAGTCGGCCACCGGGGAGCCGACGAGCGCCGACGCGTCCGCGCACCCGGCAGACGCGCGTGTCTCCGAGGGCGCGGCGAGCGAGAAGCACCCAGCGACCAGCGAGACGACGGAGCCCCACGGAGCCGATGAGGACGTGTCCGGTATCGAGGCGGTGTCGGCGGTGGTTCCCACCGAAGACGCGCCGGCCTCCGATCCGCACGTCCCTGGTGGACCGGCCGCCAAGCCACACAAGGAGCTGCCGAACGTCGCCCAGGCGAAGCCCGAGCGCGGACTCAGCGAGCTCCGCGGCGTGCGACCCGACCAGCTCGGCCCGGTGCTCGGCGCGGTGCATGCTGCGGCAAGCGCCGACGTCGCCCAGGCGCGCACCGCGCAGCACGCGAACCCGCCCAAGATG
The DNA here is from genome assembly GCA_041495365.1 of Kofleriaceae bacterium. Classification (GTDB taxonomy): domain Bacteria; phylum Myxococcota_A; class Polyangia; order Haliangiales; family Haliangiaceae; genus JABFXX01. Next base: position 5,723 of record JBGQCL010000015.1, read on the forward strand.
ATGAGCACGGGCGTGGCTCACGCCGGCGCGACCGGAAACGATGCGGCTCATGCCGCGGCGCCGAGCGCGACAGGGAAGGGTGCGGCGTCGAAGAACGCCCCGGCGAGGGGGCAAGCCGGCAAGGACACCACTTCCACAGCCGGCACGGAAGCGGCACCCGCCGCGGTCGCGGCGCCAACGGCCGCCAAGCAGGCCGCCGAGCGTCCGGTCAAGGCGGAGATCCCCGGTGGCGAGGCTGACAAGCAGACCGCGCAAGGCGCCGCGGTCGAGCAGCAGAAGACCGCGCGCGAGGCGATCACCCACGTCGCGAGCGCGATCGCGTCGTGGTTCGGCTCGTGGAGCTCGTGGTTCGGTCATCACGACGACGCGAGCGCGCAGGGCGCACAGGGCGCCAAGATGTCGGACGAGGAGAGCCGCCGGATGGCGAGTTCGGTCGACCAGATCCCGACAACGGCCGCGGCGGTGTCGACCGACGTCGGGCGGGCGCCCGAGCTCGCCATGAAGGGCGAGGCGAAGGCCAGCGCCGGCCGCGATCGCGCGGCGTTCGAGGCGAAGGCCGCGGCGGCGGACGCCCAGGGCCGCGCCGACAGCCGCACGCCGGTGGGCGAGGACCAGATTGATGCCACGGCACCACCCGAGGGGCTGACCGCGATGTCGGCCCGGGCAGGTATGCCGGCCGCGACGCCCGCGGCGGTGATGCCTTCCCTGGCGAGCGCACCCTCCGAGGAGGTCGGCATCGTCGCCCAGGAGCAGCACGGCGCCGAGGTCGACGCGGCGCTCGCGAAGGCCAGCGCCGATGTCGGCACCGAGCGCGCCAAGCAGGCCGAGCAAGAGGCCCGCGTGCGTGCCGAGTCGGACGCCCAGCTCCGCGAGCTCAAGGGCAAGGCGGACGCCGACCAGGCCGCGGCGCGCGAGGCTGCGCACGCCGAAGCCGGCGCGACTCGGGCGCAGTGGCAGGCCGAGATCGACCGTCACGGCGCCGATGCCCGACGGCAGGCGGATCGGAAGGTGTCCGAGGGCATGGCCCAGGTCGAGGCCGAGCAAGCCAAGGCCAACACGGAGGCCAAGCGGCACATCGAGGAGGGCCAGCGCAAGGCCGACGAGGAGAAGCAGAAGGGCGAGAAGGAAGCCGCCGACGCGAAGGAGAAGGCCAAGCACAAGTCGTCGGGGTTCTGGGGCTGGGTGTCGTCGAAGGCCAAGGCGGCATTCGATGGGGTCAAGAAAGCCGTGTCGTCGGCGATCGACGCGTGCCGGCGCGCGGTCAAGGCCGTGATCGAGGGCGCGAAGAAACTGGCGATGGCGGCGATCGAGCTCGCGCGCAAGGCCATCAACGCCGCGATCCGGGCGATCGGCCAGGCGCTCACCGCGATCAGCGAGGTCCTGCTTGCGGCATTCCCCGAGCTCAAGGCGCGATTCCAGGGCCTGATCCGCAAGGCCGTGGACAAGGCGACGGCCGCGGTCAACCGGATCGCCGACGGGCTCAAGCAGGCGGTGCAGAAGGCGCTCGACCAGCTCGGCGCGGCGCTCGATCGGGCGCTGCAGCTGCTCGAGAAGGGCATCAACGCGATCATCGACGCCGCGAGCGCGGTGGTGCAGGGTGCAATCAAGGCAGCGCAGGCCGTCGTCGAGATGCTCGGCACGTGGACCAAGCTCATCAAGGACGTTGCGACCGGGCCGGGCGCCTGGCTGGGCAAGCTCGGCTCGGCCGTTGTCGACGGCATCGAGAATCACCTCTGGTCGGTGTTCAAGACCACCGTGGTCGACTGGTTCAAGAGCAAGGTGTTCGAGCTGCTCGGCGTCGGTGGCGTCATCCTGGAGCTGCTGCTCGAGGGCGGGCTGACCAAGGAGCACATCCTCGAGATGGCGATGGATGCGCTCATCGTCGCGATCCCGGCGGCGCTGATCGCGATCCTGGTCGAGAAGTTCGTCGCGATGATCGTGCCGGCCGCGGGTGCGATGATGGCCATCATCGAGGGCCTGCAAGCGGCGTGGGGCACGATCAGCCGCATCATCGCCGCGTTCAGCGCGTTCATGGCGTTCTTGCTCGCGGTCAAGGGCGGCGGTGCCGGGGCGTTGTTCACCGGCGTGCTGGCGAGCGCTGCGGTCGTGGTCCTCGACTTCGTCGCTAACTGGCTGCTCAAGAAGCTCGCAAGCGCCGCGCGCAAGGTCGGCGCGAAGCTCAAGGGCCTGGCGGAGAAGTTCAAGGGCGGGCGCAAGGCCAAGGCCGGGAAGCATCACGACGAGCACGACGGGAAGAAGCACCAGGAGCACGACGAGAAGAACAAGCGCAACGACCATGACGAGAAGAAGCGCGAGGACGAGAAGAAGCAAGAGCGGTTAAACAAGGCCGTCCAAGAGCTGCCGCCGAAGATCACGGCTGCTCTCGCGAACCGTCCGAGCAGGCTAACGTTCAAGGGGAAGTTGCTGTGGTGGCGCACGCAATACCGGCTGACAGCGCTGCGGCTCGAGAAGAGAGGCAGTGACCAGTTTGAAATCGAAGCGGTGGTCAACCCCAAGGCGACGCTCGCCAAGGGCTACGAGTATGAGCGCGACGAGCTACTCAAGATGCTGCAGCGGATCGGTGAGCGCGTGCTTCAAGAGAACCCCGAAGCGATGGGCCGAGCGAAACAGCGCGCCGAGGAAATGGGGCTCGACCCTGCCAACGCCAAGGCGCAGGAGTTGCTTGCTCCACGAACAGCCGAGGAGCGCTTTGCATTCGCGGCGGATCGGCGTGCTCGACAGGCAGAGCGCGAGGCCGGGCACCGGACGTACGTCGATCACGGGGATGTGCAAACTGGCGGTTCGGTTCGATCGGTGACGGAGGGCCCGAGAACGCCCGGCCAACGAGCGCCGGGCGACGAAATGGTGTTGTCCGTCAACGAAAGGGGAGGCGCCAGCAGCTATCACAAGTATAGCGAGCTCGCACGGCTGCTCAAGACCCGGGGAGTGACGGAGCAGCAGCTTGGCACCGCGATGCAGCAGATGGCCCGTGGGCTCCCGGCGCCCAGCTACATGCGCGGAAGCGAGAAAGAGCTCGGTGAGCTCATGGGCCTCTGGTTCGGAACCGAACCAGCGCGTGATCCGCGGAATGCCGTGTTTTCGATGATGCGTGTCGAGGAGATGCGGAATTCAGCTAATGACCGCGGCGTTGACCAAGCGCTTGGACGACACCCCGCAGAGATGACCGGCCACGTCGAAGCGGTCCGAACGCTCAACGCGGATCTGGCGGGCAATGACCGACCGAAGCCGTCGAGGTCGAAGGGAGAACAGGACCGGCGGGCCAAGCTGCTCCGGAGGCGCCAGCTCGCTCAGCTACGGTCGTGGTTCCAGATGCAGATCGCAGGCGGGCGAACTCCCGTCGGGAACAGCCTCGCCGATCTCGAGCGTTTCGTCGAGGATATGGTAAGACGCTTCGTCCACACCTACCGAGGACAAGATGGCGGCCCGTGACGATGAGACTCTCGTTGTGCTCAAGCCACCTCGCGCGACCATCGATGTCGTGGAGGTCGCAGAGAGGCACCACTGGCGTCATCGCCAGCGAATCCTGCCGGCGGAGCGCCGCCTCTACGAGGAAATCTACGAGGTCCCAGCGACGGGGACCATCGTGCGCGTCATCGATGATCACTTCGCACAGATCATCTTCGTCGCGATTCAAGGGCGCGGCTGGTCCGAGGTGGAGGCGATCATTCGCAAGGAAGTCGAGACGCTGGACCAGAAGGCGATCGATGCCCTGCTCAAGAGCGCTCGTCCGAAGGATCGCGCCACCGGGATTCGCATTCTCGCTGCGATCGCGCCCGATGTTGCGGATCCGCAGATAGTGAGCGCGTTCAGTGCCGCGGCCAAGGATCCGGCGTCGGAGGTCTTTCATGCCCTCGTGGATGCGGTGAGCCGTGCTGCATGGCCCGAGCTGTGGCCCGTTGTCGAGGAGCTGGCTGCGACAGGAAGGCCGGAGGCGCAGGAACTTCGCAACGCCGCGCAGGCTCACCTCCCTCGAGCGCGGTAGGGCGCGAGCACGGGATCGGCGAGCTGGTGCCTCGAGCTCGGCCGCGCTGGTCGCGGCCGACATCACCGCGGCGGCGGTCGGCGAGCTCGAGGTCCTGGTCGACGTCGTCGGCTCGCCCCGAGCTCGGCCGCGCGTTGGTCGCTACCCCGGCCCGGCTGCGCGCCTTCGAGGCCAGACAAACCCGAGGTATCGGGCATGCCGCGCGCAGTGTACGCTCGGGCGATGCCGCCGGCGGGCACCAGGCTCTCGCGCCCCGTCGCGCCCGGTCCGGCGCCCCGGCTGATCACGCCCGGCCCGCCGCCCGAGTGGCGGTTCGGCGAGCTCACCGTGGTGATCGGGGCCAGCCGCGCCGAGCTGCGCTACGCCCGCGAGGCGGTCGGCTCGTCGCCGCCCACGCCCGAGGCGATCGTGGCCGCGGTCGAACGAGCCCGCCAGCGCCTCGCCGCCCGCTCGCGCGGCCCCGACGAGCTGTTGCCGGCGCTGGCCGCCGCCTACGCCGCCGTGCTGCGCCGCCGCCGGGGGCGGCCCGGCGATCGCGTCCCGCTGGTCGAGCTGCGCGACGAGCTCGGCGGCACCCGCGCCCAGTTCGCGTGGGACCTCGCGCGGCTGCGCCGCGAGCGCCGGCTCGTCGTCGGCGGCCACCGGATCGATCTCGGCGTCGCCACCGGCCACGCCGCGGCCCGCCGGTCGCAGGTCGTGTGGATCGCGAACGACGGCGGCGGCGGCTACTTCTTGCAGTCGTTCCGGCTGATCGCCCAGGAGGTACGCCCGTGACCCGAACCACGCCGCCCAGGCCGCCCCCCCGGCCCACCGCCGATGATCTCGACCGGATCGGCGCGCGCCGCATCCTCGCGCAGATGGGCGAGAACGGAAAGCCGCCCGAGCTCGGCATCGCCCACGTCAACGCCGGCAACGAGTCGTACCTGCGCGTGATCGACAGCGCGTACATCCAGGATCTGATCATCGCCGTCGAGGGCTCGAGCTTCAAGCTGGTCCAGGGCACCTACGGCGCCGGCAAGACCCACTTTCTGTACTGCGTGCGCGACCTCGCGTGGCGGCGCCGCCTGCTCACCGCCATGGTCACGATCTCGCCCAAGGAGTGCCCGTTCAACCGCCCGCTCGCGGTCTACCGCGCCATCGCCCAGCGGATCGAACGGCCGCGCACGCCAGACGGCGGCGAGGTCCGCGGCATCGACGACCTGATCCGCGAGGCGATCGAGCAGCGGATCGCCGACGACGGCCGCGACGGAACCGGCGCCTGGGTCGACGCGACGCTCGCCCGCACCGCGTTCACCCGCCACTCGTTCCGCGACGCGGTCGTCGGCTTCACCCGCGCCGTGATCGACCGCGACGAGCCCGCCGCGCGCCGGCTCGCCGCCTGGCTGCGCGGCGAGGACGTCACGCTGTCCGAGGCCAAGCTCGCCGGGCTCTACGAGGTCCCGGGCAACGACAACGGCTTCGGCATGCTGCGCTCGCTGGTCCAGCTCGTCCCGCGCCTGGGCTGGCAGGGCTGCGTCCTCCTGCTCGACGAGGCCGAGCGCCGGCTGTCCGGCGGCGAGAAGCCGACCAAGGCGCTGGGCGAGACCGTCGATCACCTGCGCGAGCTGATCGACCTGTGCGGCCGGTCCGAGCTGCCGCGCACCCTGATCCTCTACGCCGTCACCCCGACGTTCACCGAGCACGTGCTGCCGCTCTACCCCGCCCTGCAGCAGCGGCTCGGCGCGCCGGTCCAGTTCCTCGGCCCGCACAACCCCAAGGCCCCGGTGATCGACCTCGAGGCCCTCGACCTCGAGCCCCGGCGGCTGCTGCTCGAGGTCGGCAAGCGGCTCGCCGCGGTCGCCCGCACGGCCTACGAGTGGTCGCCCGACGACGACCTGATCGACGACAACCTGCGCCGGCTCGTCGCGATCGTCACCGCCGAGCAGCTCGAGGTCGGCCACCGCCGGTTCTTCGTCCGGCTCTGGGTCCGCCTGCTCGACCAGCTCCGGCTCGGCACCGCCAGGGTCCTCGGCGACGACGAGCTGCGCAGCCTGGTCGGCGACGAGCAGGCGCTGGTCGCCGAGGAGGTCGACGACGGCATGGTCAACACCTTCTTCGGCATCCCGTTCCTCGCCAGGCCGCCGAAGCGCCGGTGACCGCGGCAGCGACGCGGGCTGCTACCGAGAGGGCAGTGGTGGCCCGAATTGCCGAGCCGCACTCCACAGGGCAAGGATCTCGATCCGCCTCGCGCGATGGCGCGATGTGATCGAGCTCGGCCAGGACGACAGCCGACGAAACGGACTCCGAGCGGTCGGCCTCTGCGATCGCCTCCTCCAGCTCCGCGAGCTCCGCGGGACTCAGCTCGACCTCGGCCTCACGCTCATCGTTCACGGCGATCGTGACCGACGCACCGTCTGGGAGGGTCACTCCGTCGGGAACGACGACCCCCCCACGAACACGAGCCGAGTACACGCGGGACATGGCCGGAATATACCTCACGACCCTGTGCACGGGCAGCATACCTTGACCCTCGCCGCAACGACCGCCACGCAGACGACGGGACCCGCGGAAGCATCGCACTGCGATCGCACACGACGCTGCACTCGCGTCGCCACCAGGCCGACCTGCCCGATCGGGCGTGTCGACGCGCGAGCCAGCGGCCGTCGGACCGACAGACAATCGCCGAGATCCGGCGGGGCGCTGGCCGCGCATCTCCGCGGCTCGACACGAGCGGCGGCTGGCGAGCGCGTTGCACAGCGTCGGGGCAGAGGTCCGTCATGTCGAAGCCAGTCAGCCCGTCACGCTTGTCGCAGCGCTCCGGCGCAGTCCTGTTCTCGCTGCTCGCCTCGCTTGGCGCGTGCGCGACGATCGATACGCCGCGGCGCGGGTTCGCCACGGCGTCGGCGGTCGAGCCGGCGCAGCTGGCGCCCTGGGGCTTCGCCACGGTCGCGGAGCCGTCGCAGCCGGCGCTCTATGGCTACGCCAAGGTGTCCGAGCCGGTGCAGCCTGCCGCCTGGGGCTACGTCGAGCTGCCGGCCCAGCAAACGCTGGCTGCACACGCCTCGCGATAGTCGTCATCGCGGTCGCCGGCGGTAGAGCCCGGAAAGCTCGGCCAGGCGGCGGGCGCGGTCAGTCGATGCGGGCCACCGTGCCGGGGACGGCGGCGACGACGTCGGTGGCGTGGAGCGCGAGCTGGAGCGAGTCGGTGGGCCGCAGGCCGGCGCGGTAGCCCGGGCCCGAGCCGCCGGCGATCCAGTAGATCCTGCGCTGCCAGGGGTAGCGGTCGGCGCGGGCGACGACGGCGACGCGGGTGGCGCCGGCCCTGTGCGCGTCGGCGAGCACGCCGTGGACCTGGGCGAGCGTGGCCTCGGGGCGGAGGTGGAGCGCGATCGCCGCGCTCGCGCCGCGCAGGTCGCGGAGCGCCGCGACGCGCTCGGCGGCGCCGTAGTGCTGGCCGCCGATCACGACCTCGCCGGTCGGGTCGATGTCGGCCTCGGGCAGCTGCGGCTGCGGATCGCTCTCCGCCGCGGCGCCTGCGACCGGCCAGCCGTCGGGGTCGGCGCGGCGCTCGACGTCGGCGCGCGACGCGCCGAGCATGCGATCGCGCGCCTCCCACGCCCGGACCGCCTCGTGCCAGCCGAGCTCGGCGCTGCACATCACGCAGTCGGCGACGGCGTTGCGCACGCGCTCGGTGGCGCGCCGGGTGGCGACGGCGGCGACGACCGGGCCCTGGAGCTCGGGGACGACGCGCTTGCAGTCGCCGGATAGCGCACTGCCGCAGATCCGGATCAGGTAGCCGCGCGCGTCCTCGCGAGGCTGCGGGATCCACTCGGCGGCCCTGGGGTCGCGCTTGTCGAGCAGCTCGTCGGCCTCGATCTCGGGGGCGAGCAGCGTGGACCACACCGTGGTCGCGAGCGCGTCGACCTGCGCGGGCATCGGCCGGGCGCCGACCGACTGCACCGGCGCCAGCGCGAGGACGAGCAGCTTGAGCTCGGCCTCGCGCGCGACGGAGCGATCCATGCCGGGGCGCAGGGCGAGCACGGTCCGCGACAGCTCGGCGTACGCGTCGGGCGTACGGCCGGCGGTGACGAACCGGTCGACGGCGCCGAGCAGCGCCGCGTGGTTGTAATCGCCGTTCTGGCCGGGGCGAACCTCGATCGGATCCTGGCCGCAGGCCGCGCCGGCCAGGGCACCCAGTGCCAGTGCGAGGACAAACCCACGGTGCGTCATGTTGGCTGTACGGATGGCGAAGCAAGGCGGATGCCCAGCCCGATGTCCGGATCATCGTCCGGATCCTCGTCCGGATCCTCTCGGGTCTCTGTGTCAGGTGTACGCCGCGGCCGCGACACAGCGCGCGAGATCCGTCACCGTGACGCCCGGACCGAGCGCAACGATGCGTGCTTGCTGGGGGCCGTCGAGCGCGATCGGCTCGCTCGATACCCGGGGACCGACGCGGTGCACCGCAGCCCAGTGCGCGCCGTCCCGGACGATCCCCTTGATCCTCACGTAGTTGGGCGGGAGCTCGGCGAGCTGGTCCGCCAGCTCCTCGACGTCGACCGGGTGGTCGATCGCCAGCCATACGCTGTCGATTCCATGTGCAGCCGGGCTGTCGAGATGACGACAGTCCGCGTCGTGCACATGCGGGCCAAGCTCGCCCGGTGGCTGGGAAATCGGCGCGGCCGAGGGCCGGTCGGGCAGCACCGGATCGGCGAGCAGCGCCTCGAGCCACGCGGCGTGCTCGTCGGCGGTGCCGCGGCGGACCAGCGCCCGCGGGGCGAGCTCGCGGGCGACAGATTCTGCACGGTCGGCGTCAGAACCGCCGACCTCGGCCTTGGTCAGCAGCAGGACGTCGGCGTAGGCGACCTGGGCATCGACCGAGGCCGACACCGGGCGCGCGGCGAGGAAGTGCGTCGCGTCGATCAGGGTCACGACCGCGGCGAGCCGGACCTGCTGCGCCACCGGCTCGCGCGCGATCGCCCACGCGATCGGCAGCGGCTCGGCCACGCCGGTGGTCTCGAGCACGATCGCCTCGAGCCCCGGGTTCTGCGCGACCAGCTCGAGCAGCGTGGTGTCGAGCTGATCGCCGAGCACGCAGCACACGCAGCCGCCCGGCAGCTCGATCTGGCGCGCGGCCTGATCGCCGAGCAGGGCGCCGTCGATGCCGACCTCGCCGAGCTCGTTGACGACCACGCCGAGCTTGCCGGTCGCACGGCGCGCCGTGCGCCGCGCCAGCAGGCGGTTGATCAGCGTGGTCTTGCCGGCGCCGAGGAAGCCGGTGACGAGGACGAGCGGGACGGTCACCCGCCGAGCCTAGCGCGGAACCCCGGCGGCGCCGCGCGGCCCGTCAGATCAGGCAGGTCGCTCGACGACGACCGGGTGGCGCTTGCCGGCGGCGGTCAGCGGGATGTCGCGCACGACCTCGATGGTGACCGCCACGCCCGGCAGGTACTTCTCGACGTAGTCGCGGATGATCTTGGCCTCGCGCGGCGGCACCACATCGCCCTGGAACGGCACGACCTTGAACACGACGCTGCGGTCGCGGCGCTGCACGACCTGGAAGGCCTTCGCGAAGCCGCCGATCACGCCGAGCACGATGTTGAACACCAGGCCGCTGACCGGCCGGCCCTGGCCGTCGTGCAGGGTCTCGGTGACCCGGCCCTCGATCGGGCCGATCCGGACCAGGCCGCGGCCGCACGCGCAGCGCGCATCGCCGCGCGCGACCGCGACGTCGCCGGTGACGTAGCGGATCATCGGACACGCCAGGTTGTGGAGGTCGGTGACCACGACCTCGCCGGACTCGCCCGGCCGCGCGGCGCGGAGCGCACCGTCCGGTGCGCGGACGATCAGCTCGACGATCATGTTCTCCATCGCGGTGTGCATGCCGTCGTGGGCTTCGCACTCCGAGCCGATCATCATGACCTCGCGGCAGCCGTAGGTATCGAACGCGGGGCCGAACGCCTGCTCGATCGCGGCGCGGTCGTGGAACAGCAGGCGCTCCGCGCCGGTCAGCACCGGGATCGGGCTCCAGTCGCGCAGGCCGCGGTCGTTGACGAACCGGGCGAGCGTGCCGGCGCCGCTGGCGTAGGCGACCATGACCTGCGGCCGGAACCGCCGGATCTGGGCGACCGCGCCCTGCAGCGCGTCGTCGCCGCGCGGCGTGCAATCGACGTAGAGGTCGCGCTTGACCAGGTGATCGACCTGCACCTTCTTCTGCGTCCACCACGTGGCGATCTTGGGCCCGGCGCCCCAGTAATGCAGCGCGCGCATCCCGATCCGGTAGCCGCCCCAGCCATAGCCCCGCCAGCGGATCGCGTCGCGCCAGTGCCGCGACTCGGCGTTGTAGCGCACGACCACCGGCTCTCCGGAGCTGCCGCTCGTGGCCTTGGTGATCACGGGCAGCGGCGGGACGCTGGCGGTGCGCGCGTCGATGCTCGCCCGCAGGATCGGGCGCTCGAGCAGCGGCAGCTGCGCGAGGTCGTCGACCGCGCCGAAGTCCTCGGGAGCGAGGCCGCGCTCGTCGAGCATCCGGCGGTAGAACTCGGTGTGGTGGTGGGCGTGGCGCAGCACGCGGCGCAGCATCCCGACCTGGAGATCGCGCAGCGCGCCCGGCGTCCAGCGCTCGGTGTCGTGCAGCGACTCCAGGAGCTTGACGGTGGGGCGGCCACGGGCTGCCTCGAACGCGGGGAACAGCGCCTTGGCCAGGAGCGGCCCGTAGAGGTCGATCACGGCGGGATCACACTAACATGGCGGCGCGGGCGGCGCTGCCGATGCCCGGCTCGACGATGACGGCGATGCGCTTGCCGGCCGAAGTCAGCGGAATCTCACCGACCGCGCCAACCAGCGTCCCGGTGACGCGGCCGTCGATCGAGCCGATCGACACCAGACCGCGCCCGCACGCGCACCGGCTCTCGGCGCGGGCGACCGCCACATCCCCGGTGATGTAGCGGATCCTGGGGCACGCCAGGTTGTGGAGGTCGGTGATCGCGACCTCGCCGATCTCACCCGGCTGCGCCGCGCGGACCGTGCCGGCGGGCTCGCGCACGATCACCTCGACGATCAGGTTCTCCATCGCGGTGTGCATGCCGTCGTGGGCCTCGCACTCGGCGGCGATCATCGTGACCTCGCGGCAGCCGTAGGTCTCGAACGCCGGGCCGAACGCCTGGTGGATCTGGTTGCGGTCGTGCGGCCACAGCCGCTCGGCGCCGACGATCACCGGGATGTCGGCCCACGTGCGCAGGCCGTTGTCGTTGACGTGGCGCGCGAGCGCCGCGGCGCCGGCCGCGTCCGCGACGATCACCTGGGGCCCGAGCTCGCGCATCCGGCGCACCGTATCCGCCAGCACGCGCTCGCTGCGCACGGTGCAGTCGATGTGGAGATCGCGCTGGACCGCGCGGACCAACGCCTGCTTGCCACGACGCAGCCAACCGCCGGACGGCTGCGGCTCGCCCCGGTAGTGCAGCGCGCGCATGCCGATCCGGTAGCCGGCCCAGCCGTGGCCGCGCCAGCGCGTGGCGTCGCGCCAGCGCCGCGACTCCGCGCTGTCCTCGCGCGAGACCACGTGATCGCGGCGGTCGTGACCCTGATCGACCTCGACCACCGGATCGACCACCGGGAGGTGGTGGAGGTCGTCGGGCGTCGCGAAGTCCTCGGGCACGAGGCCGCGATCGGCGAGCAGCTTCCGGTAGTGCGTGGGTTGGGTCGCGGCGTGGCGGATCAGGCGGCGCAGCAGGCCGGCTTGCAGATCGCGCAGCGCATCGGCCGACCAGCGCTCGCTGCCGCGCAGGAACTGGAGCAGCGGCACGGTCGGCCGCCCGCGCACGGTGTCGAGCGCGGGGAACAGGACTTTCTCAAGCAGCGGCCAGTAGAGGTCCATATCACACCGATAACCGGCTACCATGCAGACAGCGTGCTAGGCCGACTCCGCAAGAAAAACCTTCAATACTGGATTCGCGACTACGGCAGACACATCGTCCGCCGTGCGCGCGCGCCACGCCCGGCGGATCCGCAACACATCCTGTTCGCCCTGTGCGATCACTACGAGCCGCTGTGGGGCAAGGCCCCCGACGACGTCGGCCGGCGCCGGGTCGACGTCTGGGCCGAGCGCTACCCGGCGCTCGGCGAGTTCCGCGACAGCGAGGGTCGGCCGCCGCGTCACGGCTGGTTCTTCCCGGGCGAGGAGTATCGCCCGCACTTCCTCGATCGGCTCGCCGAGCTGGCGCGAGCGGGGTTCGGTGAAGTCGAATTTCACCTTCACCACGACGGGGATACGCGACACACGCTGGCACCGCGCATCACCGAGCACCTGCGCACGTTCGCACAGCACGGGCACATCTCCCGTGCCGGGCGTGACGCCGGCGGAGGGTTCCGCTGGGCGTTCATCCACGGCAACTGGAGCCTGGCCAACGGGCGGCCGGACCGCAAGTGGTGCGGGGTCGACGACGAGCTGGTCGTGCTGCACGAGCTCGGCTGCTACGTCGATCTCACGTTCCCGTCGGCGCCCGATCCGTGCCAGCCCGACAAGGTCAACCAGATCTACTGGCCGACCGGCGACCTCACGCTGCGCCGTGCGTACGAGCACGGTGAGCGTGCGCGCGTCGGCGCGCACCACGACGACCGGCTGCTGATGATCACCGGGCCGCTCGCGCTGGCCGCCAAGCTCGACGGCCGCGTGCCCGGGCTCCGGATCGAGAACGGCGCGATCACCGGCGACGACCCACCGACCGCGGCACGGGTCAAGACCTGGGTCGACCAGTCGATCCACATCGCGGGCTGGCCCGAGTGGGTGTTCGTCAAGGTCCACACCCACGGTGCGATCGAGGCCACGGCGGCGTCGCTGCTCGGCGACGGCGGCCGCGCGCTGCACCAGGCGCTGCGCGATCTCGCGCGCGACCGCCGTGCGGAGCTGCACTACGTGACCGCCCGCGAGATGTTCAACGTCGCGCGCGCCGCGATGGACGGCAAGACCGGCAACCCCAGCTTGTACTTCGACTACGTAATTCCGCCGCCACCGATCGCGACTACGAGTCCCCGGTAAAACTTCGAGTCGGGTTGTCGCACACGGCGGTCACCCGATCACGCGGCGACCACACCCGACGACAAACCGCCGCGCCGGTCGTGAGGCAGTGGTGAGTCTGCGAGGACGATCGAGTGTTCGACGTAGCCTGTGTCGGGGACATCGATGCGGGCCGTGGCCAGCGCGAAGCGGCGATCGCCGGAAGACACCCAGCGCATCGCGCGCGCGGCGCCGGCGGAACGCGAGCTGATCGCCGGCCGCTACGAGGTCCTGTCGCTGCTCGGCAGCGGCGGCATGGCCGAGGTGTTCGCCGGTCGCGACCGCATGCTGGAGCGGATGGTCGCGATCAAGCGGCCGCGCCGCGACCCCGGCGTCGACGCCGAGATCTCCGAGCGGTTGCAGCGCGAGGCAATCGCGCTGGCGTCGATCGACTCGCCCCACGTGGTCGCGATCCACGACGTCGGCGCCACGCAGCACGGCGTGTACCTGGTGATGCAGCGGCTGGTCGGCCGCACGCTCGACGAGGAGATCGACGCGCACGGCCCGGTATCCGCCGCGCGCGCGTGCCGGATCGCGCGCGACATCCTCGCCGGGCTCGCCGCGATCCACGCCAGCGGGCTGGTCCACCGCGACCTCAAGGCGTCCAACGTGCTGCTCGACCGCAGCGATCGCGCGGTGCTGCTCGACCTCGGCGCGGCGCTCCACCTGCGCCGGCGGTCGCTGACCGCGCCCGGCACGCTGCTCGGCACCCCGGAGTGCATGGCGCCCGAGCAGCTCGCGCAGGGCCCGCTCGACGGCCGCGCCGATCTGTTCCAGCTCGGCCTGATCCTGATCTACCTGGTCACCGGCACGATGGCGGGGAGCGCGGTCGATCCGACCCAGCTCGACATCCCACCGGCGCTGCAGGGCGTGATCGCGCGGGCGCTGGCCCTGGTCGATGCGCGCTACGCGTCGGCCGGCGAGATGCGCGCCGCGCTCGATCAGGCGCTGGCCGCGTGCGCGATGGAGCCGATCGAACCGGTGTTCTCCGACCGACCTACCTTGCGCTGGCCCGAGTCCACCCCACGGCCATGACTCGCGACCCCCCGCGAGCCGGTCGGGCCAGCGCAAGCTTCTTTCTGACGCACTGTATCGGCTGACGCACTGTATCGGCTCTCACGCTTCGCATCCCGACCGCGCTTCGGGCCCGCCCGCCCGGTGTCGGTAGATGTGCCCGCATCCTCGTCGGGCCGCCGCCCGCGCGACGAGCGCGACCGCGCCCTGCGGGTGTCTCTTGTCAGGTCAGGCTTAAATTGTGGGAATCGCTAGGGCATAATTGGCTCCGTGACGACTCCGGCGGGGACGCTAGTCCCCCGCGACGCTCGGGATTTTGGCAGCTACCAGCTCATCGCGAAGCTCGCGACCGGTGGCATGGCCGAGATCTTTCTGGCGCGCCCGACCGGATCGACCACCCGCGATGTCCTGGTGATCAAGCGCATCCTTCCGCACCTCGCGGAGGATGAGCACTTCGTGACGATGTTCCGCGACGAGGCGGACCTCGCGAGCAAGGTGTCGCACAAGAACATCTGCCGGGTCCAGGCGCTGGGCGAGTACGACGGCACGTGGTTCATCGCGATGGAGTACCTCCACGGCGTGCCGCTGTCGCGCATGATGACGCGGCTGTCCAAGGTCGGGAAGATGCTCGACGTCCGGATCGTCGCCGGCATCATCGTCCAGGCCTGCGAGGGGCTGCACGCCGCCCACGAGGCGCGCGGTCCGGATGGTCAGCCGCTCGGGCTGGTCCACCGCGACGTGTCCCCGCCCAACATCATGGTGTGCGGCGACGGCTCGGTGAAGCTGCTCGACTTCGGCATCGCCAAGGCGCGCGGCGCGAACTCGCGGACCCGGACCGGCACGGTCAAGGGCAAGAACGCGTACATGTCGCCCGAGCAGATCCTCGGCAAGGAGCTCGATCGCCGCAGCGACGTGTTCGCGCTCGCGGTCGTGATGTACGAGATGCTGGCGATCCGCCGGCTGTTCCACCGCGACTCCGACTTCCTGACGTTCAAGGCGATCACCGAGGAGCCGATCCCCGACATC
Organism: Kofleriaceae bacterium; assembly: GCA_041495365.1. Lineage (GTDB taxonomy): Bacteria > Myxococcota_A > Polyangia > Haliangiales > Haliangiaceae > JABFXX01. The sequence continues at coordinate 20,797 of JBGQCL010000015.1, forward strand.
CGCGAGCGCCGGCCCGATCTGCCGCCCGGGATGCGCGCGGCGCTGCTCCAGGCGATGGCGCGCGACGTCAACGGCCGGTTCGACACCGCGCACGCGTTCGGCAACGCGCTCCGCAACGCGGTGGCGACGCTGGGCGGGCCGGCGTCCCCCGCCGATCTCGCGCGCCTGCTGGTCACCGACTTCGGCGACGAGATGACCGCGCGCGACGAGATCCTCAAGGCTGCCGACGAGCCGGCGCCGCCGCCGCGCGCGCTGCGCTCGACCTCACCGCCGCCGCTGCCGGCCTCGGTGTTGCCGACCGGCGCGACCGGCGAGATCGGCGCGGCCGACGACAGCCAGCCCGGCCGAGCCTCGGGGCCGATCGAGTCGGTCCCGTCGATGATCGTGCAGCAGTCGTCGACCCGCCTCCAGGTCGCGCACGGCCGGGTGATCGACCTGTCGGGCAACATGCTGCCCGACTCGTGGATGATCGACCCCAACACGGATCTGCTGCGCAGCCACCGCCTGCGCTCGATCCGCAACGCCGCGATCGCGATCGGCTCGCTCACGTTGATCACGCTCGTGGTGTTCCTGATCACCAGCCGGATGGGCGACGCGACCAACCGCAACGCACCGCCGCCATCCCCTCCTGATGCCGCCCCGCCGATCGACGCCGAGCCGCCGATCGACGCGCAGACCGGCCCGACCCGCGACGACATCGTCGCGCTGTCGCACTACGGGTTCTTCAGCATCGCGGCCAACGCCAGGACCCAGATCTACATCGACAACAACAAGATCGGCGAGACCCCGCTGACCCGGCTGCCGCTGGCGCCCGGGCCCCACAAGGTCAAGGCGATCGGCCCGCGCGGCAAGGTCAAGACGCTGAACATCAACATCTACGGCGGGCAGGACACCGACGAGGGCACGATCACCTGGTGAACGCGCTCGGCGTCGTCCGCGCGGCCGGGTTCGGCGCCGGGCTCGGCGTCGCCACCAGCATGTCGCCCGCGGTGGTCAACGTCTCGATCGTCGACGCCGCGGCAGCCGGCCGGCGGTGGTTCGCGACCGGCCTGGGCCTGGGGGGCGCCGCCGCCGACGTCGTCCACGCGGCCCTGGCGTTCGCCGGGGTCGGCAGCGTCGTGATCACCGATCCGCGCCTGGTCCACGGCCTGGCGATCGGCGCCGCCGCCGTGATCCTCGCCCACGCCGCGCTCACCTGGCACCGGCGAGCGCCGGCCCGCACCGGGCCGGCCCGCACCGGGGATCCGGCGAGCGCCGGCGGCAGCAACGCCTCCGGCGGCGGGTCGCCCGTGCGGACCGGCCAGCTCGGCCGCGGCGCGGTCACCGGCTTCCTGCTCACCCTGCCCAACCCCGCGGCGCTCGGCGCATGGGTCGCGGTCGCCGCCGCGGCATGGCCCGGCGCCGCGGTCGGAGAGGCCGCGGTGATCGCCGGCGGCGTCGGCGTCGGCTCGGCGCTGTGGTTCACCCTGCTCGCGCGCTGGGTCAGCCGGGTCCGGCGCGATCACCCGGTGCTCACCTGGATCCCGCGGATCGCGCTCGCCGCGCTGATCGCGATCGCCGCGATCGGCGTCGTGCGCGCGCTATGACAGCGGCGCCGGCCGGATGCTGGTGATGTGCAGGCTCGACTCGACGCTGGTCACGATCTGCACCCGGTCGCCGGCGGAGAACCGCGGCACCAGCTCCGGCGGGCCCTGGAACTGCAGGTCGGCGAGGTTGCCGATGTCGAGCTCGGCACCGTTCTCGTCGACGGCGCGCTCGATGTCGAGCTGGATCTTGGCGACCTGGCGGGGCGTGACGTTCTGGAACTTCGCGACCAGCGTGTGCAGCTCGATGCTGCGGATGGTCCCGACCACCCGCATACCCTCGTCGCTGCTCATGGTGCCATCGTACACCGTGAACGCGTGCCGGCGCGCGTCCGGCGCCGTGCTCCGGACCACCCGGGCATCGCCCCGGGCTGCCCCGGCGCTGCATCGCGCTGCATCGCGCTCCACCGCGCCGGCCTTGCCGGCTGTAACCACCGCTGCCCGGCGCCGTAAACGTGGGCGATGGTTCGCGGGAGGTCAGTTCTTGGCTATCGCCAAGTCACGCCTGGACCTGCTTCGCAGGTCCGCCGTCCGCTACGCGTCCGGCACGTCGCTTCGCGCCGTGGCTTAGTTCTTCTTGGTGGGCTGTACCCGGGGACCGCCCGGCGGGCCGAGCGAGATGCCGTCGTGCGCCCGGGTTGCGTAGATACAGGGCTCGTCGCCGATGCACGTCAGGTAGTGGGTGGTGCCCGCGGCCCGGACGTAGTCGTCCCCGGGGCCGAGCGTGATGCCGTGGACCGGATCGTGGATCCGGCCGCTCAGGACCATGGTCATCTCCTCGCCGAGGTGGGTGTGCGGCGGGAACACCGCGCCGGGAGCGAGCTGGACGAAGCCGCAATCCGCGCCCGCGGTGGCCGGCCCGCCCTCGAAGTCGACGAAGGTGAGTCCCGGCACGACCTGCGGGATCCACGACGCCGCGCGCTCGATCAGCCCGAGCAGCTCGCGGCCGCGCTCGACCGTGACGTCGTACATCCGCGCCATCCGGGCCGCGAACGCCTCGAACCGGCCGCCGCCGACCGCCGCCATCAGCCGCTCCTTGACCTCGGGCGACGGCGCAACCGGCTGGATCGCCGAGCCGATCGCGTCGGCGGTCTGCCGGTACGACGCGAGCTCGGCGGCGAGCTCGGCATCGCTCGCGACCGCGCGCTCGACGAACCCGGCCTCGTCGGCCTCCAGGACGCCGAGCGCGTACAGCGGCAGGAGCTCACGAACGTCGCCGGTCATGTCTTCTCCGATCGGGGGATTCCGGAAGACCCGCCGGCGCCGGAGGTCCCGGCTGCGGCGGCGCCGGTGCGCGCGCCGGCGCCGAGCAGCCCGGAGCGCAGGCGGTCCAGGCCCGCAGCGATGCGCGACTTGACCGTGCCGACCGGGATCGCGACCCGCTCGGCGATCTCGGTGCACGACAGCCCCTCGAAGTACGCGAGCTCGAGCACCCGGCGCTGGTCGGTGGCGAGCTCGGCGAGCGCCCGCCGCACGCGGCCGTGATCGGGGCTCGCGGCGTCGGCTTCATCGACCAGCAGCTCCAGCCCGCCGTCGCCGGTGTTGCGCGACACGCGCGCCGACTTCTGCAGGTCCAGGGCCCGGGAACGCATGCGGATCGCTAACCAGGTACGAACGCGACCGCGCTTCGGATCGAAGTCCTTGGCGGTCCGCCAGGCCTCCAGGAACACATCGTGCAAGAGATCCTCGGCCTCGCGCCGCTCGCGCACGATGCGCAGCGCCAGCCCGAGCAAGAGCGATGCATGGCGCTCGTACAGTGTGGCCAGGGCTGCGCGATCACCGGCGGCCATCGCCGCGACGAGCACCTCGTCCTCGGCGTCGTCGGGCGGCGGAGCGGCGGCCATGTGCCCGAGAGGCTAGCACGCCTTTCGTGTCCAGTGGTTGCGTGCTAATCACCCGCGGTGCTCGAAGCGCTTCGCGACGCAGTTCACGCGAAGGCCACGGAGCGCACCTGGTCACAGGGCGTCGCGCTGGCCCGGGACGGCCGTGTGGTCGGCCGCAAGCCCGCGAGCGCGGACCGGAATGCGCCCGCCGAGACGCGTGCCGAGATCGAGCTCGAGGTCCGCGTGCCGGGGCGGCCCACGCCGTTCGCGGTGACGCTGTACCCGGCGCACGGCGACTGGGAGTGCTCCTGCGACGACGGTCTGGTGTGCTCCCACGTCGTGGCCGGCGTCCTGTCCGCGGTCAACGCCGCGAAGACCGGCGGCGCGGTCCCCGACGACGGCACGCGCGGCCTGGCCACGATCCGCTACCTCCTGACCCCGGCGCCGGGCGGCGTGACGGTCGATCGCGTGCTGGTGCGCAAGGACCGCACCGATCCGCTCGCCGGGTCGCTGCTGTCGCTGGTCGGCACCGGCAAGGCGTCCGCGATCGCGACGATCGAGGCCGACCTCACCGCCGACCAGCTGATCACCGCGCGCGGCGGCCCGCTCAACGGCGAGCGCCTCGACCGGCTGCTCGAGGTGCTCGCCGATGCCCGCGACGTGCGCTGGAAGGGCGACCCGGTCACCACCAGCCGTGAGCCCGTCCTGCCGCGCGCCGTGATCAGCGACGCACCGGGCGGCGTGCAGCTGCGGATCGAGGCCGACCCCGCCGTCCGCGAGGTGGTCGCCGTCGGCGTCGTCCGCACCACCGACGACGTGCTGCGGCCGATCGGCGCGATCGACTACAGCGGGCCGCGGCTCGACAAGCTGCCGCTGGAGCAGCACGTCCCGCAGTCGGCGTTCCCGACGTTGCTCGGCAGGACGCTGCCCGAGCTCGAGCGCCACATGCCGATCGACATCCGCGCGACCGGCCTGCCCGAGATCGGCCACCGCGAGCCGCCGCGGATGGCGTTCGACGTCAAGCCGGACGGCGACCGGCTGTGGGTGTTTCCGACGCTGGTCTACGGCGATCCCCCGCGCGCCCGGGTCGACGGCAACAACCTCGTCCACCTCGAGGGCGCGCTGCCGATCCGCGACCTCGACGCCGAGCGCAAGCTGATCCACCGGCTGCGCGACGAGATCAACCTCGTGCCGGGCCGCCGCGTCGAGCTGTCCGGCAAGGAGGCGTCCCAGACCCGCAACAGGCTCACCGCCTGGCTGCGCAGCGACACGCTCGCCGCCAACCCCGCCCGCGCGGTCGAGCTCGACATCCAGATCTCGATCGACGGCATGCGGGTCGAGGCCGTGCTGTCGGACGGCGAGCGCAGCGCGCCGATCGAGGCGGCGATGAACGCGTGGCGCGCCGGGCTCGATCTGGTCCTGCTCAACGGTGGCGTGCTCGGCCGGCTGCCCAAGGGGTGGTTCGATCAGCACGGCGAGCGGCTCGCCGACCTGCTGGCGGCGCGCGGCGACGACCACCGCGTGCCGATCTACGCCCTGCCCGACCTCGCCAAGCTGTGCGCCGAGCTCGACCAGCCCCCGCCGCCCGAGCTCGATCGCCTGCGGCCGCTGCTCGGCGAGTTCGCCGGCATCCCGGTGGTGTCCGCCGAGGGCGGCTTCGTCGGCGAGCTCCGGCCCTACCAGCAGCGCGGCCTCGACTGGCTGGTGTTCTGCCGCGACGCCGGCCTGGGCTGCGTGCTCGCCGACGACATGGGGCTGGGCAAGACGATCCAGGCGCTCGCCGCGATCCGCGGCAAGACCCTCGTGGTGTCGCCGACCAGCGTGCTGTTCAACTGGCTCGCCGAGACCACCCGGTTCCGGCCCGACCTGCGGATCGCGACCTACCGCGGCGCGCGCCGCACGCTCGAGCCCGCCGCCGACGTCGTGCTGACCAGCTATCCGATCCTGCGCAACGACAGCGACGCGCTCGCCGCCGTCACCTGGGACACCGTCATCCTCGACGAGTCGCAGACGATCAAGAACCCCGACAGCCAGGTCGCGCGCGCCGCCTACCGGCTCAAGGCGCGCTGGCGGCTGACCCTGTCCGGCACGCCGATCGAGAACCGGCTCGACGAGCTGTGGAGCCAGCTCCACTTCACCAACCCCGGCCTGCTCGGCGGCCGCACCGACTTCCAGGAGCGCTGGGCCGAGCCGATCGGGCTCGGCAACGCCGCCGCGGCCGCCCGGCTGCGCGAGCGGATCCGCCCGTTCGTGCTGCGCCGGATGAAGTCCCAGGTCGCGCGCGACCTGCCGCCGCGCACCGACGCGATCATGTACGTCGAGCTCGACGAGACCGAGCGCGTCGTCTACGACGCGATCCGCGCCGCGACCCAGAGCGAGATCGTCGCCCTGCTGCAGGCCGGCGGCGGCGTGATGGCGGCGCTCGAGGCCCTGCTCCGGCTGCGCCAGGCCGCCTGCCACACCGCGCTGCTGCCGGTCGCGGTGCGCGGCGGCCCCGCGCCCTCGCAGTCGTCCAAGCTGCAGCGCCTGCTCGAGGCGCTCGACGACGTCGTCGCCGATGGCCACCGCGCCCTGGTGTTCTCGCAGTGGACCAGCCTGCTCGACCTGATCGAGCCCCACCTCCAGGCCGCCGGCATCGCGTTCACCCGGCTCGACGGGACCACCACCGATCGCGCCGGCGTGGTCGCGAGCTTCCAGGCCGACGGCGGCCCGCCGGTCATGCTGCTGTCGCTCAAGGCCGGCGGCACCGGCCTCAACCTCACCGCCGCCGACCACGTGTTCCTGATCGACCCGTGGTGGAACCCCGCGGTCGAGGACCAGGCCGCCGACCGCGCCCACCGGATCGGCCAGGACAAGCCGGTGATGGTCTACCGCATGGTCGCGCGCGACACCGTCGAGGAGCGCATCCTCGAGCTGCAGGACCGCAAGCGCCGGCTTGCCGACGCCGCGCTCGCCGAGGCCGGCTCGGCCGCCGCGATCACCCGCGACGACCTGCTCGCGCTGCTCGCCTGACCCGCTCAGGTCAGCGGGGCGAGCCGGAGGATCTGGCCGTGGACGTCGCCCGAGTCCGGATCGATCGCCGGGTCGATGAACAGCCGGGTGACCGCGGTGCTGCGCAGGCCGGCGAGCATCTCGTCGGAGATCAGCGCGCCGGCGTCGAGCCCGATCGCGAACAGCTGCTCGCCGGTGCCCATCGCGGCCGCGAACGCCTCGGCCGCCTGGCCGGTCGAGAACAGGAAGCCGTACGGCCGGCGGCACCACATGTCCTGGCCGTTCGACGTCAGGTACCAGATCCGCGGCGGCAGCAGCTCGACCAGCCGCTCCAGCGAGACCTCGTCCGCTTGGGGCATGGCCCGTTGTACCCGGTCCGGAGACCGGACGGCGCGGAGGGCGCCGAAAACTGGTCCCGGCGGCCGGGCGGGCCGAGCATCCCGGCGTGCCACCGCCGCTGCCGCTCGCCCAGCTGCCCCGCGCCGCCCGCCGGGTGACCCAGCAGGGCTCGACGTTCTACGTGATCGGCTACGAGCGGGCGCTGCTGCGCGACGCGTATCACATCTTCCTCCGGCTGCGCTGGCCGGCGTCGATCGGGCTGATCGCGGCCGGGTTCGCCGCGGTCAACCTGGTGTTCGCGGCGATGTACTACGCGGTCGGCGGGGTCGCCGGCGCCGACGGCTCGTTGTTCGACGCGATGTCGTTCAGCATCCAGACCCTGGCGACGATCGGCTACGGGGCGATGTACCCCCAGAGCCGGGCGGCGACCGCGATCATGGCGGTCCAGGCGGTCGCCAGCGTGATCCTCACGGCGCTGGCGACCGGCCTGGTGTTCAGCAAGTTCGCCCGGCCGACCACCCGGGTCGCGTTCTCGCGCCACGCGGTGATCACCCAGCATGAGGGCCAGCGCACACTGATCTTCCGGGCGGGCAACCGCCGCAGCAATGTGATCGTCGAAGCAACCATCCATGTCGTCGCCGTGTTCACGACCACGACCTCGGAGGGCAAGCTGTTCTACAAGGCGGTCGACCTCCCGATGGTGCGCGATCGGCAGGTCGGCATGACCCGGGGGTGGACCGTGATGCACGCGATCGACGAGCGCAGCCCGCTGCACGACGCCGGCACCGACAAGCTCAAGCAGCTCGAGATGGAGCTCTACATCGCGCTGACCGGCATCGACGACATCACGATGCAGACCGTGCACGCGATCCACAAGTACACCGACGACCAGATCCGGGTCGATCACCACTTCGAGGACACGCTGATCGCCCTCGACAACGGCGAGTTCGTCGTCGACATGACCCGGTTCGACGCGGTCGCCCCGGACGCGGCGGCCCGTGATAGCGTGCGCCAATGACACGCTCCGTGCTCGCCGTGATCGCGATCGGCGCCCTCGTTGCCTCGGGCTGCTCCGGTAGCCCGGGCGGCCCGGCGATCCACAAGCCGAACACCGAGCCGACCCCGCCGGCGACGACCCCGGCCGCCTCGTCGGTGATCTCGTCCGATATCCTGGCCCGCGAGCCGGTCGCCAACACCGCCACCGTCAAGCACATCCTGATCAGCTGGCGCGACCTCGCCGACGCGTTCGGCGGCCGCCTCGACTCCCGCGCCGCGAAGCGCAGCAAGGCCGACGCCGAGGACGAGGTCCGCTCGCTGGTCAAGCAGCTCCAGGACGGCGCGGACTTCGACGCGGTGATGAAGGCGCACTCCGAGGACGTCAGCAGCGCGATGAGCGGCCGCGCGTTCACGGTCACGCCCGACGCCCAGCTGGTGATCGAGTTCCGCCAGCTGTCGCTGCGGCTCAAGCCGGGCGAGTTCGGCGTGTGCCAGAGCGACTTCGGCTTTCACATCATCAAGCGCGTCACCTGATCTGCTCAGAACGTGTGCGGCCGGTTGACCTCGCACGCGAGCCAGACCGACAGGTCCGTGCGCTGCTGCTGCGTCGGCTGCGGGCAGTCGCGGTCGATCGCGCCGCCCGGCATGCTCGGGCAGCGCGGCGGGGGCATGATCGTGTTGGTCGCGGCCGGGCCGGCCCCCGCCCACTGGTCGATGTGGTCGGGGATCTCGAGCACGGTCATCAGCATGTCGTAGTCGTGGAACAGCGGCGCGCCGTTGCGCTCGGAGTGCGGCAGCGTGCTGGAGTGACAGTCGTTGCAGAACTCGGTCATGAACCCCTGGCCGAAGCCGTCCCAGGTCAGCGTCATCGGATCGGGAGTCGGGCACACCGCCTTGGTCGACGTCGGGACCGACGTGGTGGTACACCCCGCGAACAGCAAGCCAAGCAAGCCAAGCAAGATGAGACGCATCACAACCTCCTAGAAACGCAGCGCGGTGTCGACCACGCCGCGGATGGTGAATGGATCGCCGGCGAGCCCGACCTGGATCTCGAGCCCGGTCGAGATCCGCGGCGAGCCCCAGGCCAGCCGGCCCCCGCCGATCGCCCGGGTGTGCCCGGTGCCGATCGGCACGCCGCCGCGCGCCCGGCCGCCGACCTGCATGCCGTGACCGAGGTCGACGTCCGCCGCGGCGCTCCAGGTCACCTCCTGCACGTTCATCGGATCGACCAGCGGCGACGGCCCGTGATCGTGGCCCCCGCCGCCGAGGTCGACCAGCGCGCGGCCGTAGCCGGCGCTCGCCGCGACGGTCAGCGGCGCGGACCGCCAGGTCGCCCACGCCGACGGCATCGCCATGGTGTGGCCCATGCCGAGGTTGTCGAGCTCCGAGCCGGTCGGGAACATGACGTGCAGCGCGACGCCGGCGCGCACGGTCTCGCGCTCGATCACGACGAGGTGGCCGCCGAGCATCGCGTCGCCCGCGCCGTAGGTCGACAGCCCGTTCTCGGTCAGGTGGTACAGGCCGATCGCGGCGCTCGCGCCGAACCGGCCGCGCATCCAGCCGAGCGACGGGGTGACGCCCTGGTAGCTGCCGACGTAGAGCGTGTCCTCGAACCGCGCGGCCTCGACCGCCAGGCCGATCGACAGCTCGGAGCCATCCTGGTGATTCTCTGACATCGTGGCCATGTCGTGGTCCGCGCGGGCGACGCCGGGCGTCAGCGGGGCAAACCACCCCACCAGCGCCGCGGCGGCGATCCGGCGGCCGCTGCCGGTCGTACGACCGGCAGCTACACTCTGATGTAGATCATGCATGCGGCGTCGATGTCGGCGTCGAGGATCGAGAGATCGAGCGCCGCGCGCACGTGGTTGACGCAGTCCGTCTGGGTGTTCGGGCACGTCGGTGCCTTCATGCCGGCGATCGGATGGTCGAGGCAGCAGGTGACGATCGCCTGCTGGATCGGCAGATGCTCGGTGCCGCCGTGGTGCTCGTCGTAGCAGGCCTGCAGCGTGTCGAACGGATCGGCATCGACCGGTTCGCTGTTGTTGCAGGCGCCGAGGGTGAGGGAAAGCGAGGCGAGTGAAATGGCGATCGGAGTGATGAAACTGCGCATAAAAAACCCTGCGTGAGAGGAACGGGACGCATGCACGCAGCCCGGGCGAGCCCGAAAGGGCGCCGGTGGGCCGCGTACACGCCGAGAACAGCGTCGACGCAGGGCGCCGCTAGGACGGCGCGGCCGGGCGGGCGGGCGGTGGCGCAGGGTGAGGCGCCGGGATCGAGTGCGCGATGGCGATGGCGGTGGCGGTGGCGACCGGCGCGGCCGCGACGGCCGGTGCGCCGAACGCCGGTGCTTCAGGCGCGACCGTCACCTGCTGGGTGTTATGGCACGGGCGCAGCGAGGGCTCGGACGACGGAGCGGCCTTGTGGTCCGGGCAGTGGCAGTTCGTCGGATCGGGGCAGCAGCACACCTTGGCGATCCACACGGTGCGGAGCTGCGACACCGGCACCGCCAGCCCGACGAGGATCGCGACCACGACGGTCGCGATCCGGGCGGTGATACGGCGAGCGCGCACGAGTCGATTCGAGCATTGCCGGCGCTGTGGTGTCAACTCTCGATGTTCGGTCATGCCGGTGACACGCCGCACGGCGCGCAGCCACGTCACGAAGATGGTTCGAGGATCTGGCCGCCGCGCACGATCGAGCGCCGCAGCCGGCGCAGCTGGACGTGGTCGATTGCCACGATCACGAACGTGACGATGCCGCCCAGGGTGAGCGCCGCGAACAGCACCGCCGCCCCGTGCAGCACCACGAACCCCAGCGCGGCCCACGAGATGAAGTCGCGGCGCACCACGTAGGGCGCGTAGGTCGCGATCACCGCCAGCCAGCGCGGCAGCTCGCGGCGCGACGCGATCGGCCTGGCGGCCGCCGGGCGCAGCCGCACCGAGCCCGGCCGGCCACCGGGGACGACCTCGAAGCGGCCCGCGTAGTCCTGGCTGTTGGCCGAGCCGACCCCGACGATGAGGTTGTAGTAGATGCAGTACATCGCTCCGCCGTAGGTGACCACGCCGAGCGCGATCCCGGCGATCCACGGATCGAAGCCGAGGTCGCCGAGGGTGCGCGGGCCGTACGCGAGGTGGCAATGCCAGCCGAGCGCCGCCATGTAGCCGACCGACGACAGCTCGTCGATGATCGTGTCGATCCAGGCGCCGAGCCGCGACGACAGCAGCTTGAGCCGCGCGACCTCGCCGTCGCAGCAGTCGAGGTACGCCGCCGCGAGGATCACGGCGGTGCCGGCGATCACGCGCGACGTGCTGGCCGAGGCAGTGAGCCAGCAGCCGAGCGCGGCGATCACCGCCACCAGGGACGAGATCTGGTTCGGCGTGATCGGCGTCCACACCAGGAGCCGGGTGAGCGGCGACGAGATCGGCCGGTACAGCCTGCGCGTGATCGCGTTGTCCTGGGGCTTGATCAGGATCCGGTACAGCAGGCGGTGCGCCGCGCGCCGCTCGTCGGGCGTGGCGATCGGATGGCGCGCGATCTCGCCGTGCAGGACGCGCAGCGTGGCGGCCTGGGCGATCGCCGCGTCGCCGTCGCCGCGCGCGAGCGCCTCGATCACCCGGCCGGCGTGCTCGCCGGTCGCCAGCACCGCCCCGGCAAAGGCGCCGTCGGGGTCGACCGCGATCGCCAGGCCGTCGGCCGGCGCCGCCGCGACCAGCGGGGTCACCAGCGGCGGGTGGACCAGCTGGTCGGCGCGCAGCACCAGCAACGGACAGCGCCGGGCGCCGCGCCACGCCACGAGCTGATCGCGGACGCGGTCGACCACCAGCACGCGCGTCGCGCCGGCCCGCCGGGCGACCCGGACGGCGCGCTCCCCGGCGGTCAGGCCAGCGATCCGCTGCTGCGACAGCGCATCGAACAGAACGACTGCGTCGAGCTCCATCGCAGGCGATACCTGTACACCATTCCCCCGCGGGAACGGCGCCGGGAGCGGACCCGGCGCGGCCCGGCGCGGGCCCGGCGCGGGCCCGGAGTGGGGTACGAACCGTCGAACGATGGCGGGAGGGTGACAGGAATTGGTCGCCCCGAAGGCGCTCCCGGGGCGGATCTGGTGAAAGTTGGACAGCCGATCCGCTCAAGTAGCTGAAACCATGCTCGCATGCGGATTGCACTGAGTTGTTCGTCTATCATATGAAGGCCGTCATCCTTGCTGCGGGCTGTGCGACGCGGCTTCGTCCGTACTCCGACGACACGCCCAAGACGCTGTTGCCCGTCGGTGGCGTCCCGATCCTGCGGCGGACGATCACCAGCCTGCTGCGGGTCGGCTTCGATCAGTTCGTGATCGGCACCGGGTACCTGGAGCACATGGTGCGCGAGGCGGTCGGCGGCTGGTTCCCGGGGCTCGATGTCACCTACGTGATCAACCCCGACTACCGGACCACGAACAACGCGTACTCGCTGCTGCTCATGCGCGAGCACCTGGAGGACGACGGCTTCATCCTGCTCGACGGCGATGTGGTGTTCGACCTCGGCGTGGTCGAGGAGCTGATCGAGCGCGGCCCGGACTGCCTCGCGGTGCGCTCGGTCGGCGAGATCGGCCTCGAGGAGGTCAAGGTCACCGCCGACAACGAGGACCGCGTGCTCGCGATCGGCAAGCACGTCCCGGTGCGCTCGGCGATGGGCGAGTCGGTCGGCATCGAGCTGTTCTCGGCCGCGTCGTCGAACAAGCTGTTCGCCGCGCTCGACGAGCGGGTCCGCGACCACGGCCTGGTCAACGAGTACTACGAGGCCGCGTTCCAGCAGATCATCGACGCCGGCGTCACGCTGTACGGCGTCGACATCGGCTCGATGTACGCCACCGAGATCGACACCGTCGAGGACCTCGCCGCGGCCAACGAGCGGCTCGCCCAGCGCCCGGCGTTCGACGTCCGGGTCGACGGCCTGCGCCTCGCGGTGTGAGCGGCCGGCGAATCCATCCGTGGCATCGGTTCTGCAGCCCGGCGAAGCCCGGTGTGATGCAGGTCGTCCTGGCCGGCGTTCACGTTGTGCGAGCCGCACCGACCTCGCTACGATGCCGCCATGCGCTGGCTCCTGATCTGCCTGGCGATCGCGGGGTGCGCCAAGGCTGGCAAGGAGAACAGCATCATCGGCGGGCTGATCGACGCCGGGACGCGCGGCGACGGGCCGACCACGCTGACCGAGACCGCGAGCGACGCGGTCGCGATGGGTGCGTCGCTGCTCAACTGCCACGGCATGTCGACCGACTTCATCTTCGAGAACAGCTACTATCGCGTGTTCACCCTCGCCGACTACGGCATCGCCACCACCCTGCACGTCACCGAGGTCGACTTCGGGATCGACACCGCGATCGCCGGCACCGGCGGCAAGCAACCCGGCACGATCCGGATCGGCACGTACGGCGGCGCGCCGGGTGGGACCACGCTCGACCTCTCGCTGGTCCGTGCGATCAGCTCGGCCGACATCCAGATCGCCGATGGAAGCGCCACCAGGATGACCGTGCCGATCACCGCGGACATCGCGGCGACCACGAGCATGATCGTCGAGCTGTTCATCCCCGACGGGCGCACCGCCGGCAACAAGTTCAAGATCGGAGCCAACGCGGGCGGCGAGCGCAAGCCGGGCTACCTGCGCGGCCCGGATTGCGGCTCGTCCGTCCCCACGACCCTGAAGATCCTGTCGCCCGGCGACGAGATCGATCTGATCCTGACCGTCACCGGGATGACCGAAACCCCGAGCTGACCCGGATCCCCGCGCGGGCGTAGGCGGCTCGCCGGTCGGCGGCGATGTCGTCGAGCACCGCGGAGATCGCCGCATGCGCCGCCGCGACGGTCGCGTGGTTGGCCGCGGCGATCTCGCCGGCGAGCTCGCGGGCCGGCGCGGCGAGCCCGCCGAGCATCGCCGCCTGCTGCGCCAGGCCCGCCGCCCCGGCGGCCCCGCCGGCCCGGTCCGCCCGGGCGTCGTCGATCAGCGCGAGCGGCACGAGCTGGAGCATCGGATCGGGCGACCGGCGCAGGAACGGGACCAGCCGCGCCGGGGTCGCCAGGTCGAGCGCCGCGTCGGGGTGGAACTCGGCGACGCCGGCCGCCGGCAGCCGCGCCGCCACCTGATCGCGCAGCGCGGCCAGCGCCGGCCGGCTCAGCGCGGCCTCGGGCGCGACCACCATCGCCACCCGGGTCCCGGGCGCGGCGAGCAGCCGCCCGGCCTCGGCGACCCATGCGCCTGGCGCCGGCTCCCCCCACACGATCCCCACCGCGAGCTCGCCGCGCTCGCGCGCCGCCCGGGCCCACGGGCACAGCGCGTGGCGCTCGACGACCTCGACGAGGTAGCGCTCGAGGATCCGCCGCACTTCGGCCGCCCGGGTCACCCAGCCATCATACCGGCACCGCGAGGTCGGCAGCAGGTCAGCACGATGCCCCGCCGGTTCGCGCGACTACGCGCTGGCCCGCCGATAGATGTCGTCGACGTGGATCGTCCGTCCGGCGATCGCGACCGTGCCACCGGCTCGCGCTTCCTGGCGGATCCAGTCGCCTCGTTCCGGGCGCCGGAACACTTCGATCCGCGGCGTGTCCTGCGAGACCAGCACGTACTCTCGGAGGCTCGGGATCCGCATGTAGTGCGCGAACTTCTCGCCCCGGTCGTAGTCTTCGGTCGTCTCCGAGACCACCTCGACGAGCACGGTTGGGTTCAGCAACGCCTCGCCGAGAACGCGGCCGTTGCGCTCGATCTTCTGCGACTCGACGGGGCCACACACGACCGCCACATCGGCATACGTCGATAGCGGGGTCGCGCGCACGAACGTCATCGCATCGGACTGAAACACGTCGCAGCCAGAGAGCGCTGTCTTCAAGGCGGCGCCCATGTTCTGCGCGAGGCGGCTGTGCTCGAGCGTTCCGCCCGCCATCGCGTAGACCACGCCGTCGAGCCACTCGTGCTTCGTGTCGCTCTTCTGCTCGGCCGCGAGGTACTCCTCGTAGGCGACATGGCTCGACGCGGGTTCGACCATCGGAACGATTATACCATCGACGCCCGGAGGTGCAGCTCAGGCGTGCGCCTCGGCCCCGGGCGTCTGGCGGCCGCAGCGTCTCGCGGGCCTACGGCGCTGCGTCCTCGATCACCAGCCCGCGCTCGGTCCACCGCGCGACGCGATCCGCCGCGGGCACGCGGCGCCAGTCGAAGCCGGCCACCAGTTCGGCCGGCCGGCACGGCGCCGGGGTCGCGGCGAGCCCGGCCGCGTGGGCCAGGATGCCGCACAGCCCCGGCCCGTCGTGGCGCGCGCGCAGCTCGGAGAACGGGATCGAGCCGTGCAGCTTGGCGAGCTTGCCGCGCCCCGGCCCCACAAGGGGGGCCCTCGCCGCAAGGTGATTCCGATCCTCGCTTCGCCGCGGACCGGAATCGATCGATCCGGCTCGGGCCTCGAGGAGCAGGAAGTGGTGCCGGTAGCGCGGCGTCGGCATGCCGAGCAGGCGCTGCAGCATCACCTGGGTCGCGGTCGACGGCGCGATGTCGCGGCCGCGGATCACGTCGGTGATCGCCGCGTCGCGGTCGTCGACCACCACGGCGAGCTGGTAGGCGACCACGCCGTCGCGCCGCCGCACGACCGGATCGCCCAGATCGCGCGCCGGGGTCTGCGACAGATCGAGCCCGCCGTCGTCGACCAGGTCCACGCGGTCGTCGTCGAGCCGGGCCCGGATCGCGTCGGGCGACGCCCGCCAGCCGCCGGCGGGGAGCGCCCGGCCGCGGCAGGTGTTGTCGTACGCCCGGCTGCCGTCGGGAGCGCGCCGGCCGCCCGCCCGCGCCGCGCGGCTGCACGCGCACGGGTACAGCCGGTCCGCGGCGGCGAGTGCGTCGAGCGCGGCCGCGTGCGCCGCCCGCCGGTCGCTCTGCACGACCACGGCGTCCCAGTCGAGCCCGAGCCAGCCGCACGCCTCGATCATCTGGTCGGCCCACGCCGCGCGGGTCCGGGTGACATCGAGGTCCTCGAGCCGCAGCACCACCCGGCCGCCGCGCGACCGGGCGTCGAGCCACACCAGCAGCGCGGCGAGCAGCGTCCCCGGGTGCGCCTCGCCGGTGGTCGACGGCGCGAACCGCGAGATCACACGCCGGAGCGGTGGCGCTGAGGCCTCGCCGCGACCTCGGCCGCCGGCCGGCGCGCGACCTCGGCCCAGTACGGGTGGTAGTGGTTGTCGCCGGCGAGGAATGTCCACGCGGTGTCGTGCAGCGCCGGCCGCGAGTCCATGTGGATGAACTGCTCCGCCGGGTACCAGCCGATGCCGACCTCGGTGTACGTCCGCCACAGGTAGTCGCGGATCTGGGTCAGCGGCACGCCGCGGATCCGGAAGTCGATCGCGCGCGCGTCGCGGTGCGGCGAGGTCGGCGACTCGCCGTCCTGCACGCGGTACACCGACACGAACTCGATCGTGCGCGGCTGGTAGCGGTCGGCGAGGTCGGCCAGCATCGCCAGCGTCCGGCGCGCGATCACGTGCTGGCGGCCGGTGGTCCGGCAACGGAACAGGTGCTTGAGCTCGGCCGCGGTCGCGTCGTCCATCGTGCCGTCGAGCCGGATCCCGACCGTGGCGCTGACCTGCAGGTTCTCGTCATACAGCTTGACCTCGATCGGTGCGGCCACGCGCCCGGCGACCGTCATCGCCAGCGCGTCGGCAGGCACGGTCACCGGAATGGCGGTGGCGGCCAGCCCGGCGGCTGCCGCGGTCGCGAGCTTGAGCTTGAGGAGGATGGGCAACATCGTTCCCTCGCGCACCCACCCGGTGCGTGAGGGCCACCTTCGTACGAGACGCGGACGCTTGCAACTCAAAAGATGCAAGTGAACCTCACGCGCCGCCCACACGCGACGCGAGTCACGCATCGGCCGCGCGCTGCACACCCGTACATTCCGTTCCGCAGAACGCAATTTCACGCGGTTCTCCGAGCCACTTTGGCGCGCCCGTTGCTTTGTTGTACGTTCCCTGCGCATGAAGTTCACCGAGGAACACCTTCAGCTCCGCCGCACCGTCCGCGAGTTCGTGGACAAGGAGATCAACCCGCATTACGACGCGTGGGAGGCCGCCGGCGCATTCCCGGCGCACGAGGTGTTCAAGAAGGCGGGCGCGCTCGGCCTGCTCGGCGTCAACAAGCCCGAGGCCTACGGCGGCCTCGGCCTCGATTACTCGTACCAGATGTGCGTCACCGAGGAGCTCGGCACCTGCCGCGGCGGCTCGGTGCCGATGGCGCTCGGCGTCCAGACCGACATGGCGACCCCGGCGCTGGCGCGGTGGGGCAGCGACGAGCTGCGCCGCGAGTTCCTCACCCCGGCGATCGCGGGCGAGGTCGTCGCGGCGATCGCGGTGAGCGAGGTGTCGGGCGGCTCCGACGTCGCAGCGATCAAGACCACCGCGCGCAAGGACGGCGCCGACTACGTCATCAACGGCTCGAAGATGTGGATCACCAACGCGGCGCAGGCCGACTGGCTGTGCCTGCTGGTCAACACCGGCGACGGCTCGCCGCACCGGAACAAGACGCTGGTGATCGTGCCGACCCGGCTCCCCGGCGTGACGATCGGCCCCAGGATCGACAAGCTCGGGTGCCGGGCGAGCGACACCTGCCCGATCTACTTCGAGGACGTCCGCGTGCCCCAGCGCCACCGGATCGGCGAGGAGGGCATGGGGTTCATGATGCAGATGGTGCAGTTCCAGGAGGAGCGCCTCAACGGCGCGATCGGCTCGGTGCGCGGCATGGACCGGCTGCTCGATGCGACGATCGCGTACTGCAAGGAGCGCCACACCTTCGGGCAGCCGCTGATCGACAACCAGGTGATCCACTTCCGGTTCGCCGAGCTCAAGACCGAGATCGAGGCGCTGCGCTCGCTGGTCTACCGCGCGGTCGAGGACTACATCGGCGGCGCCGACGTCACGATGATGGCGTCGATGGCCAAGCTCAAGGCCGGCCGGCTCGCCCGCGAGGTCTCCGACAGCTGCCTGCAGTACTGGGGCGGCATGGGGTACACCTGGGACAACCCGGCGTCGCGCAGCTACCGCGATAGCCGGCTGCTGTCGATCGGCGGCGGCGCGGACGAGATCATGCTCGGGATCATCTGCAAGTTGATGGGCATCCTGCCGGGCAAGAAGCAGAAGTAACGCTACACATAGAGGCAGTGCGAGCCGCCCTGGTGACCGCCTGCGCGATGCTCGGCGCGGTGGCAAACGCCGCGCCGCCGGTGCCGCCCGACGACCCGGCCGCCGGGCCCGCGCTCCCTCCCGAGCCCGCGCCGCCCGACACCCCGGCCGCTCCGCCGGACTCCACGCCCGAGCCTGCCGGACCCGCCGCTGCGACGCCGCGCATCGAGCCAGTCCCGGCGCCCCCGGCGCTGCCCGGCGATGCGTCGACGACGTTCCCGATCGCCGGCTTCGAGGTCCGCGGCGACACCAAGGTCCGGCCCCGCACGATCGGCTACCTCGCCCACGTCGCGATCGGCGACCGGGTCGGCCCCGGCGACGTCGCGGCGCTGCACCAGGCCCTGCTGTCGAGCGAGCTGTTCACGCAGGTCCAGGTCGAGCTGCAGCCGGCCCCCGGGTCGATCCCCGCTTCTGGCAGCCCCGGCGTGACCGTCGTGGTCACCGCCGACGACAAGCACTCGTGGATCGTCGCGCCGACCGCGTTCGCGCTGCCCGGCAACGTCGCGTTCGGCGCCGGCTTCGCCGAGAACGACTTCCGCGGCCTCGACCAGAAGTTCCTGCTCTACGGCCAGATCGGCACCCGGAGCTCGCTCCTGTTCGGCACCTTCCTCGACCCGTCGTACCACGGCACCCGGCTGACCTGGCGCACCGACCTCTACCTGTTCCGCCGCAACATCGACGAGTACACCAACCCGCCCGACGACACCCGGTCGTTCGCGATCGAGCGCCGCACGACCGCGACCTACCTCGGCGGCGGCGCGCTGATCGGCTGGAACTTCCTGTGGTGGCTGATGGCCGACCTGCGGCTGCGCGGCGCCTACGTCTACTTCCGCGACAGCCAGGACACGGCCGGCCAGCCGATCGCCCAGCTGCCCGAGAAGAACGGCTGGGACATCACGCTGCAGGCCCACCTGACCGTCGACCACCGCTACCACCGCTACGGCGTGACCTGGGGCACCTACGCCCAGCTCGACCTCGAGCCCTCGATCCCCGGGCTCGACAGCTACGGCTACCAGCTGGTGCTGCTGCGCGCCTACCAGAGCTGGCGGCTGTTCGGCGAGCACGAGCTCGAGCTGCGCGGCCACCTCGACGCCGGCCGCCACCTGCCGCTGCACGAGGACCTGACCCTCGGCGGCACCTCCGACCTGCGCGGCTACGACGTCGACCAGTTCCGCGGCGACGTCCGCGCGGTGGCCCGCGCCGAGTACTCGATCCCGCTGTTCAAGTGGCGGATCTTCGCGTTCCGCGCGCTCGGCTTCTACGACACCGGCTACGTCGGCTTCCACAGCTTCCGCTCCGATCGCGACTACCTGCTCGACCAGCGTACCGCGACCTACGTCCGCAACGACGTCGGCGCCGGCTTCCGGATCTACGTCAACAACATCGTGCTGCCGCTGCTCGGCCTCGACCTCGGCTACGGCATCGAGGGCCACTCGCCCGAGATCTACTTCGAGGTCGGCCTCACGGACTTCTGACCCGACACACCTGAGCTCCGCCGAAGAACCGTCACGCGGCGGGCTGGAGTCGATCCTGGAGGTCGTGGAGCACCGATGCCGGCTCCACGGGCAGCGGGGTCTGGAACGCGTCGGCGTCGGGGACCGTTTCGATGATCTTCAGGTTGTGCCGGATGTTCTCGTTGAGCGGATCGAGCCCGATCGCATCCTGGAAGTACGAGCGGACCAGCGCGAGCTGGGCCTTGAGCTTGAACAGGGAGATCGCCATCCACTCCAGGAGGGTGGCCTGCAGCTCCGGGCGATGCGCGAGCCGCAAGGCGCGCTCGGTGAGCTCCAGGCTGCGCGAGAACTCCTTGCGCTCCAGCGCGTCGTGGGCCGCGAACAGGTACGGGTGCACCAGGGCCGTGTTGCGATCGATGAGGGTGCGCAGATCGTGCATGGCTTGGGCTCGGTCGCGAGGCAACAGGAACAGCGCACGGGCGAGCAGCGCCTCGTCGCTCTCTGGATGGTGAAGCACCAGCTCGGCGTAGGCCTGCTGCGCTTCCTCGTCCCGCCCAAGGCGCTCCAGCGCGATGGCCAGGTTCAAGCGACCGACCAGAACGAGAGACGGAAGCGGCGGAGTGCCAAGCTTCCGCAGATCGGACCGCAGCGCGGCGACGACTTGCTCGTAGAGCCGCTCGGCTTGGACCCGAGGCAAGTCGAGCGCGGCGTCCGTCAGGATCTTCGAGGCACCGAAGATGAGCTGGGGTGCTGCGTCATCTTGCTCGATCAACGAACTGGCGCGCTCGAACGCTTGCTCGCGCCTACCCGAGCGGAACAGCGCATCGAGGGCCAGCAGCTCGTAGTTCGCGTTGTTGGGGTCAGCCGCGCGTGCGTCCTCGAAGAACCGGTGTGCGGGCTCCGGACGTCCAAGCGCGCTCCAGCAGCGACCGCGCATGTAGGCTACCAGCGACCGTGGGAACTGGTCCCCCGTGGCACGTAGCAACGACAGCAGAGTGTCCCATTGGCGATGGGCGTACGCGCTTCGGGCCTGCACCAGCAAGGCTGCTCGCTCGGCGGTGGATCGAGCACCCTGCGATTCCGCGGAATCGCAGGTCAGATCGGCGGAGAGGGTTGCCAGCGCTCGCGCTCGAAGCGTCCGAGGCGAGCCCACGACTCGTCCATCTGATCGCGGACAGCGTCGGCGTCCTCCGAGTCCAGCGCGCCTGCACGATCCAGCTCGTGAAGCCGCACCAGCAAGGACTCGTACGAGCTGTACGGATCGGCCTCATTTCTCATCGCGCCTCTATCCGGGTTGCGTCGCCGCCAGCGCGGCCTCGTAGTCGCTCAGCCGCAGCGTCGCGTCAGGGCCGACCACGCCGTGCTCCGGCTTGTCCGGGACCAGCGCCAGATGCGGAGCGACCCGTCCTGCGAGGAACCGGCCTTCTCCGTGGCTCCATACAACGTCGGCCTCGGGACCGATCGCACCCAACCTCAAATGCGCCAGGCGCTTGGGGATCCGGTGCAACGGCAAGCTGACGAGATCCGGCGCCACCGACATCCCCCGTGGGCCCGGGTGGACATCGCCGGCCTCATCGGGCGCGATGTCCGTCGGCACCCTGACCCCGAGCGAGCGCGCAGTCGCCGCGATTTGCGGTGGCCCGCTACTCGTTGGCGTCATCGCGCGATACACCTTCGGCACGGCGGGAGCGTAGCACCTGGGCAACGGCCAGGGCGCCGTCGGCGCTCCGAGGACGCCGCTCCCACCGACGCCGAGAGCCCCTCGGCCAGTTCGCCCGCAGACCTACCACTTCACGCACTCCCCCTGCGCTCCGTGCGCGCTCAGTGCTCGGGGACGACGTTGTGGACCGGCACCCAGATCGTCTCGCCGGAGTGGCCGACCTCGAGCTCGTAGTAGCCGTGGAGCAGCTGGCGGACCGTCGCCGACTGCATCAGGCCGTTGGGCCCGGGCACGAGGACGCGGCCGCCGGGCGAGACCCGGGGCCCGATCTCCCCGGCGACGGACGTGACCGGGCTCTGCCCGATCGACGACATCCCGATGCCGAGGATCGCGCCGCGCGGCTCGTCGCGCAGCCGCTGGCCCGATCCCGCGGCGAACTTCAGCGCGCCCGGCGGCGGCGTGTGGGCGCGGGGATAGGTGATGTCGTCGTTGTCCTGGGGCGCCGGATACAACGGTGGCGAGGGCGGCGGCGGCAGGGGCGGCGCCTCCTCCTGCGGGCTCCTGGCGCGCCGGATCACCGCCTGGGCGATCATCGCCGGCGGCGGCGTGATGTCCGGCGACGACTGCTCGAGCGGCTGGACCCGCCCCGAGTAGTCGTCCTGGCTGGGCGGCCGGCTGCGGGCGGTCTCGACCAGCGAGACCTCGCCGTGGCGCTGCGCGATCTGTGCGGCGGCGGCGGCGGCGTAGCGGCGGTGGAGGTCGCCGTTGAGCGGGCCCGGGCCCTTGTGGGTCTGCACCTCCGCCCAGTCGTTCTGCGGCAGCGGGATGTACGGGCTGGAGCCGTCGTCGGCGACGATCGTGAGGTGGCCCATGCGGATCAGCTCGACGCCGAACACCGCGCCCGCGGTGGGGTTGTAGGCGACCAGCTCCTCCACGATGCTGGGCAGCATGCTGGGGTCGATCGCCGCGAGCGGCGTCCCCGCCATCACGACCCGCCGGATGAGCAGCCGCGCGAGCATGCGCTCGACGCTGCGGGACACGCTGCGCAGGACGCCGTCGTTGACCCGGTCGAACGGCAGGCCGACGAACTGGGCGATCAGCAGGCCCGGGTCGCTGCAGCGGATCTGGAGCGAGCCGTTCGCCCGCAGCCGGACCGGTAGCCCGGTCATCGGGATGATGAACATCGTCGTCATGTCGAACGACACCTCGACGGGCGCGGTCAGCACGAAGAACGCCGACACCGGGCGCGTCGGATCGGGAGTGCGCCAGTGGTGGCGGCCCGGCCCGAGCCGGTCGCCGACCAGCCACGCCGGGCACATCACGACCTGCTCGTCCTCCGCGCACGCCACGTCGCACTCCTGACCGATCGGGAACGGCCAGGCGTAGACGAGATGGTCGGACGCGACGCCGTCGCGCGCGATGGCCGTCATCGACGCTGATAGTACAAGACGGGAAGGATTCGGCGAGCCCTTGCGTATCAGGATTCAGTAAGTGTTTCGCCATCGTCGCCGTGGGCGACGGGGTGGATTCTTACGCGCCGAACCCGGCGGGGGGAGGCCTCGACCACCTCCAGGATGGTCCCGTTGTCGGTGACCAGCTTCTCCCCGGCCTGAGGGATCGCCTGGGCGAGGGCCATGCACAGTCCGGCAATGGTCGTCCGGTCCTTGCCTACCGGCAGGTCCAGGTGGAGGTCGCGGTTGACCTTGCGGACCGCCGCCCAGCCCTGAACAAGAATCGTTCCGGCCGGTTCACGTGTGAAGAACTGTTCCGGGACATCGTCCTCACGCATGATGTCGCCCACCAGCTCCTCGATGAGGTCCTCGGTCGTCACCAGGCCGGACAGGCCGCCGTGGTCGTCGACCACCAGGGCCATCTGGGTGCGCCGGCGCTGCATCTCGCGAAGCAGGTCGAGCGCGCGGGTCGACTCCGGGACCTGGTGCGGGGGGCGCAGGATGTCCTCGAGCACCACCAGGCCGCGCTCCCAGGCCAGGGCGAGCACGTCGCGCGCCACGATGTAGCCGACGATGTTGTCGATCGTGCCGTCGTAGACCGGCATCCGGCTGTGGCCCTGCTCGAGGATCACGCGCTGGACCTCCTCGGGCGACGCGCCGCGGCGCAGCGCCACGACCCGGGTCCGCGGCACCATGACCTCGGCGACGGTGACCTCGCCGAAGCCGAGCGCCCGCGACGCGATCTCGCTCGCCCGCGGGTCGACCGAGCCGGTCTTGGCGGCCTCCTCGACCAGCTGCTGCAGCTCGTCCCGGGACAGCCGCGCCTCGGTGAACGTGGTCTTGTCGCCGAACAGCCGGAGGAACGCGTTGGACACCCCGATCAGGAACCACACCAGAGGCCGCATCAGCTGCGACAACGCCACCAGCGGCCGGGCGACGAAGAACGAGTAGCGGTCGGAGTAGCGCAGCCCGAGCGACTTGGGCACCAGCTCGCCGATCACCAGCTCGAGGAACGTCACCAGCACGATCACCGCGGCGAGCGAGACCCCGGCGCCCAGGCCGACGCTCCGGAACATCGGCTCCAGCTCGTGCTCGAGCCGGGCGCCGCCGATCGCCGCGGCCGTGGTGCCGATCGCCGTCATCGCGATCTGCACGGTCGCGAAGAACCGGTCGGGGGTGTCGCGCAGCTTCTTGACCGCGAGCGCGCGGCGGTCGCGGCGCCGGATGAACTCGCGCAGCCGCGTGTTGCGGACCGAGAGCACTGCGATCTCGGCCCCCGAGAACAGCCCGTTGGCCATCAACAGCCCGACCACGATCAAGAACGACGAGCCCATGCCCGCGGCCAGCATACCGGATATGCTCCGGCGAATGTCGACGCGGGATCGACCGCCGCGGCCTCAGCTTTCGCGCTACATCACGCCCGACGGTGCGAAGAAGCTGCGCGCCGAGCTCGCGCAGCTGTGGACGATCGAGCGCCCACGGGTCACTCAGGAGGTCGCCGACGCCGCCGCACAGGGCGACCGCAGCGAGAACGCCGAGTACATCTACGGCAAGCGCCGGCTGCGTGAGATCGACCGCCGGCTCCGGTTCCTGCAGAAGCGGCTCGACGACGTCGCCGTGGTGAGCGAGCCACCCAGCGATCCCGACCGCGTGTTCTTCGGCGCCTACGTCACGCTCGAGGACGAGCACGGTGAGCAGCGCACCTACCGGATCGTCGGCGGCGACGAGTCCGACACCGACAAGGGCTGGATCAGCATCGACTCACCGGTCGCGCGGGCATGTCTCGGCAAACGGTGCGACGACGCGATCACCGTCCGCGCCCCCCGCGGCGAGATCGAGTACACCATCCTCGCCGTCCGCTACGACGCCGTCGGCCACCACGCATGACCGCCGCGCCCGCCGTGCCCGAACCGCTCCACGATCCGCCGTCGCGCGCGCTCGTCGTCCGGCTGCCCGCCCGGCTCACGCCGTACGCCCGCACGCTGCAGCGCTGGCGCGCGGGCTGCGAGGTCACCGTGCTGCGCGACGGCGGCGAGACCTACCCGGCGATGCTCGCCGCGCTCGCCGCGGCCGAGCGCTCGATCTGCTTCGAGACCTACATCCTCGCCGCCGACGCCACCGGCGACCGCTTCAAGGCCGTGCTGATCGAGCGCGCGCGCGCCGGCGTCGCGGTCCGCATCATCTACGACGCGGTCGGCTCGTTCGGCCTGCCCGAGGCCTGGGTCGACGAGCTGCGCGCCGCCGGCTGCGAGGTCGTCGACTTCAATCCGATCGCGCCGTGGCGGGCGCGGTTCCGGCTGTCGCACCGCGACCACCGCAAGATCATCGTGGTCGACGATCGCGTCGGCTTCACCGGCGGCCTCAACATCGCCAACGACTACGCCGCGGTCGAGGACGGCGGCGTCGGCTGGCACGACATGCACTGCCGCGTCACCGGCGGGATCGTGCTCGACCTGGCGCGGATGTTCCGCCGCACCTGGCTGCGCTGCGAAGGCACGCCGTACCCCGCGCCGCCCCCCGCCGGCGACGCGCCCGGCACCGGCCGCGAGCGGTTCCTCCGCCTGCTCGACAACACCCAGCGCCGCCAGCGCACGGTCGTGCGCCGCGCCTACCTCCACGTGGTCAAGCACGCCCGCGAGCGCGTGCTGATCCAGAACGCGTACTTCCTGCCCGATCGCGGCCTGCGCCGCGCCCTGACCAAGGCCGCCGCGCGCGGCGTCGACGTCCGCGTCATGGTCCCCGGCCACTCCGACGTCAAGCTCGCCCAGTGGGCCGCGCTCTACGTCATGCGCCGGATCGCCCGCCGCGGCATCCGGATCTTCCTGTGGCGCGGCGTGATGATGCACGCCAAGACCGCCACCGTCGACGGCGTGTGGTCGACGATCGGCAGCTACAACTTCGACGCCCAGAGCCGGTTCAACAACCTCGAGATCACCATCGAGATCCTCGACGCCACGACCGCCCAGACCCTGGCCGCCAGCTTCGAGCGCGACATGGCCAACGCCGATCCGTTCGACGAGCGCGCCTGGCTCCGCCTGCCGTGGTGGCACAAAGCGATGGCCTGGATCGGCTACCGCCTGCGCCGGTTCCTGTAGTCACGCCGCCGCCGGCGCCGCTCGCCGCGCGCGGCCGGCGCCGCGATCTCGCCGAGCGTCAGGAACCGCACGTGGTGCAGCCCGTGCAGCTGCTCGACCACCGCGCGAGCACCCGGCACCGATCGGGGAGCCGTCACTCAGGTGACGCGTGGCGGCGACCACAGGGCGGCGAGGTCGAGCTCGATCGCGTCGAACGGTGCAGCGCGAACCGGCGTATCGCCCTGGTGGATCCGGACCTCGCGCCATCGCTTGGACCTCGCGTCGAGGGCGTACACCTCCAGATGCTTGTCGATCGGATCGAGCAGCCAGACGTGGCGCACGCCGTGCTCGGCGTAGTAGGGCAGCTTCTCGTCGCGATCGAGCTTCTCGGTCGACTGCGACAACACCTCGCATACCCAGTCGGGCACGAGCGTGAAGTACGCCGTCTCGGGGAGCTCGGGCATGCGCTCGAATCGCCATCCGGCAAGATCGGGCACGACCGGCTCCTTGCGGATGAGCTGCAGCTCGGGCTCGGAGAGGATCCACCATCCTCCAGGTCCTCCGCGTCCGCGCTGGAACGGTGCGCCGATCTCGACCTCGAGCATCGAGGCAGCGTTCGCGTGCTTCGGCGCCGGGCGAGACATGACGTAGAGCGTGCCGTGCACGATCTCGGCGCGCTGGTGCGGAGGAACGCGGAGGTACGCTTCGTACAGCTCGTCCCGCTCGTCCTGCTCGTCTCGCGGATCGTGCGCGGGTTGCACCATGGCGACAGCCTAGCACCGCCGGGGATCACGCGTGCGGGATTCCTCGTCGATGGAGGTCCACGCCACGCTGGCGAACAGTCCTCTGCACCCCGTGTTCTGAGCATGGGAGCCGACGCCACGTCGAAGCTGCGCTCCATGCGCGATCCGCAAGTCCGGATCGATCGCCCGTGCGGAGCTGCAACACGTTCACGGCGCTCGCGATCGCCGGACGCCTACCGTCAGGCTCGGAGCCGATGCCGAAGAGGTGCAGCCGGAACACGTCCCCTGGCGGATCACCATCGCTCGTCATTCCAGCTCGAGCCGACCGAGTCGAGCTCTGCGGCGGTCTGGCGTTGCTCCTCTACGAGTTCCCGGTCCACGAACAGCTCATCGAGGCGCCGGGTGAGCGCTGCATGCCGGCGCGCGCGTACCGCGCATCGAAGGATCCGCGCGATGTAATGGCTGCGAGACTCCCCGAGATCGCGCGCCGCTCGCTCGACTTCCGAGAGCAGCTCGGCGGGCAGTGCGATCACCGTCTTCCGGATCGTTCGCGCGCGCATCTTGGGGGATCCTCCTGAGAGTACCCCCGGTCGCAAGGCCTAGAACGAGGTGCGCCGCAGCTCGGCTCGACCGGTCGACAACGGCCGCGCGCGTCCCCGGGACCGGAGAGTGGCACGCCCCCCGGCGCGGGAATCCTGCCTGTGCTGCTCCATTCTGGAGCAGGTGCTCCAGCCGGGCGCATCGGGATGGAGCGTGAGGCACGTCAGGCACTGGTAACCCCTGGAAGTCCCATGTGGCACCGAAGCTGCTCTGGGTAAGACGCCAGGGAGGTCCTGATGTCCCAGCTCGATCCAGCGCCGCTCTCGGTCCGGTTCCTCGGTGTTCGCGGTTCGATCCCGTCGCCGGGCCCGCTCACCACGGCCGGCGGCAACACCGCCTGCGTCGAGGTCACCGCCGGGGACACCCGGATCATCCTCGACGCGGGGTCGGGGCTGCGCGCGCTCGGCGACGAGCGCATGCGGCACGGGCCGCGGCACTCGACGATCCTGCTGTCGCACCTGCACTGGGATCACGTGTGCGGCCTGCCGTTCTTCACGCCGATCTACGTGCCGGGGCACCGGGTCGAGATCGCGAGCGGCCCCAACGGCGTGATGCCGATCCACGACGCGATCCGCGCGCTGTTCAAGGCGCCGTTCTTCCCGGTCGACTTCGCCGACATCGCGGGCCAGGTCTCGGTGCGCGAGCTGGCCTCGGCCGACCGGTTCACGATCGGCGACATCGAGATCACGATGGCGCGGCTCAACCACCCCGATCCGGTGTACGGGTTCCGGCTCGAGCACGGCGGCCACGCGATCGTGTACGCGACCGACACCGAGCACTTCGCGTGCGTCGACCCGACGCTCAAGCGGCTCGCGGCCGGCGCCGACATCCTGATCTACGACGCGCAGTACACGCCCGACGAGTATCCCGGCAAGGTCGGCTGGGGCCACTCGACCTGGCAGGCCGGGGCCGACCTGGCGCGCGCCGCGGGCGTGCCGCAGCTGGTGCTGTTCCACCACGACCCGGGCCGGACCGACGCGCAGCTCGCGGCGATCGAGGCCGAGGCCGCCGCCCACCTGCCGGGCACGATCGCCGCGCGCGAGGGGCTGGTGCTGCGCGCCTGCGACGCCGAGCGCGCGGCCGCGGCGGCGTGATCGCGGCTGCACCGGCCGCGCCGCCGGCGATAGCTCGGCGCGGCTCGCGCGTTGGATCCTCGGACCGACTTGCGTGACTCGCGATGAAGCAAGGACCCCGTGCCTCCTGGCGACGCTTCCTCCGGCGCTGGCGGGTGGGCCGCGCGGCCCGGACCTGCCGGCGCGCGCGCCCGGGTGTGAGATGCTGCGCCCGGCCATGAGCGAGCACGAGCAGCGGTTCGAGCTGCTGGCGGATCTGGGCGCGATGATCGCGGGCGAGGTCGAGCTCGACGAT
This sequence comes from Kofleriaceae bacterium, assembly GCA_041495365.1. Classification (GTDB taxonomy): domain Bacteria; phylum Myxococcota_A; class Polyangia; order Haliangiales; family Haliangiaceae; genus JABFXX01. The sequence continues at coordinate 49,063 of JBGQCL010000015.1, forward strand.
CTGCTGGCGACGTTCGCGGCGCGGGTCGCGCACGCGCTCGGCGCCGACCGCGCGACGCTGTGGCTGATCGACGCCGCGACCGGCGAGATCCGCTCGCGGGTCGCCACGCTGCCCGAGCTGCCCGAGCTGCGCGTGCCGCCCGGCCGGGGCGTGGTCGGCCACGTCGCGCGCACCGGCGAGCTGATGAACAACCGCGACGTCGGCGCCGATCCGCGGTGGGACGAGGCGATCGCACAGCGCACCGGCTACCGCGTGACCTCGATGCTGACCGCGCCGATCGTGCGGCGCGATCAGATCCGCGGCGTGCTGCAGGTGCTCAACCAGCTGGGCGGCGCGTTCACCGAGCGCGACGAGGAGTTCATCCGCGTGCTCGCCGAGCAGATCGGCCGCGCGCTCGACTACACCACGCTGCGCGGCGACGACGCGTCGCGCGGGCTGGCGCTGCGCGGCCGGTTCAACCACGTGATCGGCCGGTCGCCGGCGATGGCGGCGGTGTACGAGATGATCGTGCGCGCGGCCCAGACCGACGCCACCGTCCTGCTGCGCGGCGAGACCGGCACCGGCAAGGGCCTGCTCGCCCGTGCGATCCACGCCAACAGCGCGCGCCGGCCGCGCGCCCTGGACGGCCCGGCCGACGCGCGCGGCGCCGGGGGCGATCCGCCGTTCGTCCACGTCGACTGCACGACGCTGCCCGCCGCGCTGGTCGAGAGCGAGCTGTTCGGCCACGAGCGCGGCGCGTACACCGGGGCCGACAGCCGGGTGATCGGCAAGGTCGAGGCCGCCGACCGGGGCACGCTGTTCCTCGACGAGATCGGCGAGCTGCCGCTGGCGCTGCAGGGCAAGCTGCTGCGGTTCGTCCAGGACCGCCTGTTCGAGCGGGTCGGCGGCCGCGAGACCCTGACCGCCGACGTCCGCCTGGTCGCCGCGACCAACCGCGACCTCGCCGCGATGGTCGGCGCCGGCCAGTTCCGCAGCGACCTGTACTTCCGGCTGCGGGTGGTCGAGATCGAGATCCCGCCGCTGCGCGCGCGCGGCGGCGACGACATCGCCGATCTCGCGGCGCACTTCGTCGACCAGTTCGCGCTGCGCTACCGCAAGGCGCCGCTGCGGCTCGCCGACGCCGCCCGCCCCGCGCTCGCCGCCTACGCCTGGCCCGGCAACGTGCGCGAGCTGGAGAACGCGATCGAGCGCGCCGTCGTGCTGTGCGAGGGGCCGGTGCTCGGAGTCAAGGACCTCGGCCTCGAGCCGCGCCGGCGGTCCGGTGTGTTCGACGTGCCGGCGTGGTCGAGCTCGACCGCGCTGCCTGGGTCGCCGGCCGCCGACCCGGCGCCGCCGGAGCTCACGCCAGGCGTCGCGGCGGGGGCCGCGGACGACGTTCGGTTGCCCGGCAACCTCGCGCTCGACGAGGCCGAGCGGCGCTACGCCCGCGCGATCCTCGAGCGCTGCGACGGCAACCAGTCCGCCGCCGCCCGCCTGCTCGGGATCAGCCGCAACAAGCTGGCCCGACTGCTCAAGGCGTGACCACCGCGGGCGCCGGTGCCAGGCGCAGCGCGGCGCCCGCGGGCGGCGCGGCCAGGCGGATCGCGGTGAACCGGATCGCGTGGCCGCCGGGGAGCGTGAAGTGGTGGATCAGGCCGCTCGTGCCGGCGGTGGGCTCGCCGACCAGCACGCCGATCCGCCTCCAGGCCGTTCCACGCCGGGGGCTGACGCGGCTACAGCGGGCGGGCTGGCGCGATCGGCTGCACGGCCGCTCCCGCGGGCCGCCACGGATTTGCGCGCGATCGAACCGCCGCGCTAGGTTGTCGCATGCGCTTCGCTCTCGCCCTGGCGCTCGTGACCGGGATCGCCGTACCCGCCCGCGCCGACGACTCCGGCGGCCGGGGCGCCGACAAGGGCTCGTTCGGTGTCGGCATCATCGTCGGCGAGCCGGTCGGGATCACCGCCAAGCTCTACCTGACCGACGATCGCGCCATCCAGGGCGCGGTCGGATCGGCGTTCATCGGCGGCGGCCTGCAGCTGCACGGCGACTACCTGTTCCACCCCTACATCCTGCAGAGCCGGGACAGCTTCGTGCTACCGGTCTACGTCGGCCCCGGTGTGCGGCTGATCGACTACAACAACGGCCGCGACTCGAGCGCGTTCGCCCTCGGCGTGCGCGGGGTCGCCGGGCTGCTGTTCGACTTCAAGAACGTGCCGCTCGACGCGTTCTTCGAGATCGCGCCGGTGCTCGAGTACAAGTTCAGCTCCGGCGCGGGGTTCCAGCTGTCGCTCAACGTCGGCGCCGGCATCCGCTACTACTTCTGACGCAGCCATCGCCCCGCGGCGGCGCTTCCGAATTTCGCGGTCGTGCGCTAGAACGGCGCCGTGCCCACGAAGAAGGGGAAGGACGCGCGCCCGGGGAAGACCCCGCGCGCGCCCCGCGGCGACGACCCGGTCAGCCGCGGCGACCGCAGCAAGCGGCTGCTCGACCTCGTGATGATCCTTCTGCGCGCGCGCATGCCGGTGACGTACCGCGACATCCGCGAGCAGTTCCCGGCCTACCAGACGCTCAACTCCGAGGCCGGGCTGCGCGCGTTCGAGCGCGACAAGGCCGACCTGCTCGATCTCGGCGTGCCGATCCGGTACATCACGCCCGATGAGGACGACTCGCTCGAGGACGGCGGCTACGTGATCGACCTCAAGCGGTTCAAGATGCCCGAGGTCCGGCTGACGCCCGACGAGATCTCCGCGCTGGTGCTCGCCGCGGCGGTCGCGCACGCGATGCCGGGCGGCGCCTACCCCAAGATCGTCGACCTCGCGCTCAAGAAGCTCGCGTTCGACCTGCCCGAGCTGCCCGACACGCCGACCGAGTTCCCGCGGCCCGCGCCGGTGCTGGTCCACTTCCCGGAGCGCCGGAGCGCCGCGGCCGGTGCGCGCGCCGACCTCGCCGAGATCTACACGACGATCGAGGCCGCGACCCGCCACCGCAAGCGGGTGACGCTGACCTACCAGGCGGCGGCGACCGGCATGACCTCGCGGCGCGACGTCGATCCGTACGCATTGATCTACCGCGAGAGCGCCTGGCTCGTGGTCGGCTGGTGCCACCTGCGCCGCGAGGTCCGGACGTTCCGGATCGACCGGATCCACGAGGCGGTGATGGCGCCGCGGCCGAAGTCTCCCGACTTCGAGCGGCCGGCCGACTTCGACGTCAAGGCCTACGCCCAGCGCTCGCCGTGGACGTTCAACACCGAGCCGCCGGAGGAGATCCAGCTCGCGCTCGCGCCCGAGGCCGCCGAGGTCGGCAACGAGGACTTCGGGCTGGCCGCGGTCAAGCGGATCGACGCCGACCGCACGCTGGTGACGTTCGACTGCGGCAACCTCGAGTTCGCCGCGACCCGGATCCTGGCGGCCAAGGGCGCGATCCGGCTGCTCCGCGGCCACCGGCTGCGTGCGCGGATCCACGACGAGCTCGACGCGATCGAGGCGCACTACCCGGTGCTCGACGACGAGCTCGACGCGCTCTCGCACGGCGGCGGCGGCGACCACAACCGGCTCGGCGCCGCGGCCGCCGGCGCGCCCTCCGGCGCGGACCCCGCGGACGCGATCCTGCCCGGTGGCCCGGGAGGCGACGATGCGTGACGTCTCGCAGAAGCTGCGGCGGCTGCTGTACATCGTGCCGTACGTCGCCAAGCACCCCGAGGGCGTCGCGGTCGACCAGCTGGCGAAGATGCTCGGCGCCGAGCGCGACGAGCTGCTCGCCGACCTCGAGCTGCTGTCGCAGGTCGGCCCGCCCGACGGCGACCCCGGCGAGTACCTGCTGGTCTCGGTCGACGAGGGCCGGGTGTTCGTCGACCTCGCGCACCGGCTGACCCGGCCGCTGCGGCTGACCCCCGCCGAGGGTGCCGCGCTGCTGCTCGGGCTGCGCTCGCTGCGCGAGAGCGGGATCGCCCCGTTCGACGCCGCGATGCGGTCGGGGGAGAACAAGCTGCTCGCCGCGCTCGGCCGCGACGCCGGCGAGGCCGAGAGCCTGGCGACCAGCACGGTCGTCGCCGAGCCCGACGCCGCGGTCGCCGGCCACCTGCGCGCGCTGGTCACCGCCGCGCGCAAGAACCAGCGGATCGAGATCGACTACGCCGCCGCGTCGCGCGCCCACGCCGAGCGCCGGCCGATCGACCCCTACGGCATCGTCCACCACGCCGGCGAGTGGTACGTCGTCGGGTTCTGCCACAAGCGCGGCGATGTCCGGACGTTCCGGATCGACCGGATCGCCGCCCTGCGGCACACCGACGAGAGCTTCGTGCGGCCCGCGTCGTTCGATCTCGGGGCCTACCGGCGCGATCGCCTGTACGTGCCGTCGGCCGACTCGGTCACCGTGCGGGTCCAGCTCGATCCGCTCGCGGTCACCCGGATCGGCGCCAACTGGCCGGTCGGCGAGATCACCATGCAGGACGACGGCTCCGCCGAGCTGCTGGTCGATTGCGACGGCTTCGAGTGGGTCACCGGCTGGGTGCTCGGCCTGGGCCGCCACGCCTGGATCGTCGGCCCCACCGCCGCCCGCCAGGCGATGCGCGAGCGGATCGCCCGGCTGCGCGCCGAGCTGGCCTGAGCCGGGCGACCCTCACGTCGCCTTCCCTGCGGCCTTCCCTGCGGCCTTCCCTGCGGCCTTCCCTGCGGCCTTCCCTGCGGCCTTCCCTGCGGCCTTCACTTCGGCCTTCACTTCGGCCTTCACTTCGGAGTGACGGTGCCGCCGACCTTGATCGTGAACTGGACTGCCTTGCTCGGATCAGCCGACTCGGGATCGGTCGCCGTGAACCGGGTCTCGAGCTGCTCCTTGTGGACCGGGTACACCGCGCCGTCGGCGATCGTGGTCTCGCTGGTGCCGGTCCCGGAGATCGCGGAGATCGTCGCGTTGTCGATCTTCTGATCCTTGCCGCTGACCTTGGTCATTCCCTTGATCGTCCAGCTCGCCCCGTCGTGGGCGATGACCTCGTAATCGGTGACCTGGGTGATGTCGAGCTTGTCGGCGAGCCGGGCCGCCGTGGTCGACTGCCACTTCGCGCCGAGGCCGACCGGCTGGGTCGGCAGCACCGGGAGCACGGGGAGCGTCTCGCGGATCAGGCCGAGCGCATCGTCCCCGCTGGCGGGAGGATGCTCGAGCCGGAGCGTGACCTCGCCGGTCGAGCCGTTCGCGCCGCGCTTGCCGGCGATCGTCAGACCGGCGAGTCCGGCGATCGCCGGCTTGAGATCCTGGGGCGTGCGATCCGATCCGGCGACCGGCCGGGCGTCGGCCCCGGTGACGGTGAGCGTGTAATCGGCGGCGCCGTCCTTGTCGACCGTCCCGGTCCGGGCATCGCAGATCAGCACGATCGTCGGAGCGGTCGCCTCCTCGGCATCCTGCCGGCCGGTGAAGTCCATCGCGAGCTCGACGGTCTGCCGGGCGCCGGGCCGGGGGCTGTAGCGCAGCACCTGCTTCTTGCCCTGGCCGTCGGACACCAGCTTCACGGTGGTCTGCGCCGGTGGGATCTTCACCTCGACCGGGGCGCCCGGCGTGGCAGGCCGGGTCTCGGCGGCCTGAGCCTGGTCCGCCGGGGTCGACGCCGCCGGCGTGGCCACGGCCTTGGGGTCCGGGGTCTGCAGCGCCGCGGGCGACCGGGAGGAAGTGCCGGAGCTGCACGCGGCGAGGGCGGTGAGGATCAACAGCGGGCGCATTGAGGCACGCTACCACTGGGGTCCGGAGCGGTCGAGCGGCGCATCTGCGCCTGGTGCGCGGGCGCGCTCGCGGGCGCGGACGACGCTCCTGCCGAGAGGGCGAGCCGCGGTGGCATATCGAGCGCAGCGCCGCGAGGAGATGCCAGTGCGCAGACTGCGGATCGACCGCCACGTCCGCGCGCGCGACACCGCCGCACGCTCGCCCACCCCACCGGGTGCTCGCGCGGGTCGACGTGATCGATCACCACATCGCCGGCACCGTTCGGCATCCGCATCGATCCCGGCGACAGCTGTGCGCGATCTCGCTGCCCCACCCCCGTGCTCGGTGCGCACTTGATGGGCTGATCTCTCACTGCGGGAACATTGCATTGGCCACGTGAGCGAGGTCTTCGACGCCGAACCGCCCTTCACTTCGGGTGGTTGCGTCGCCCAGGCGCCGGGGGGATCGCCGAGCTGCTGCGCTGCCTGCTGCTCACCGAGCGCTGAAGCTACCCGAGCGGTCAGGTCGGCCCTGGCCGTTCCAGGCTTGCGGCGGGCACGAACGATGCTTCTGCTAGGAGACAGGAGTCCACCGTGCAACACCATCCAGACCCTTCGGAGGAGCCCGAGACCAGCGAATCGCAACCGATCGAAGCTCGCGGGCTGCCCTGGCAGACCGAGGTCAGTCGGCTTCTCACTCAGGCGGCGGCGATCTGCGTCGAGCACGGCGTGGACGTCGACGCTTTCATGAAGGGCGCCTGGTCGGCGTACGTCGAGTCCCGTCCCGGCATGCGCGACTACCTGGAGGAGATGCAGCTCCGAGATCAGCTCGAAGAGATCCGCAGGCTCGGCCGCATGGGGCAGGCCTGACTCGAGCGCCCCCGGGCGAGCGTCCCGCTCGTTGTCCCGCTCGCTGTCCTGCTCGCTGTCCCGCTCGCTGTCCTGCTCGCTGTCCCGCTCGCTGTCCTGCTCGCTGTCCTGCTCGCTGTCCTGCTCGCTGTCCTGCTCGTTGTCCTACTCGTTGACCGTCACCTTGATCATCTTGATCGCCGTCCTCGGCCGATCGCCGGGTTCGGTCGCCGCGGTCTCGATCTTCTTCACCACATCCATCCCGGACGTGATCTTCCCGAACACCGGGTGCTTGGACTGCCCGGGCGTGAACCAGTCGAGGTAGGCATTGTGGACGGTGTTGATGAAGAACTGCGCGCCCCCCGAGTTGGGGCCGCTGTTGGCCATCGACAGCGTGCCCGGCTCGTTCGACAGCTTGTGCTCGGGCGGGTGCTCGTCCTTGATCCGACCGAACGGCGAGTCACCGCGGCCGCAGTTCGGGCTGATGGGATCCTTGGAGTACTTGCAGCCGAACTGGACCATGAAGCCGGGGATCACGCGGTGAAAGTGCAGCCCGTCGTAGAACCCGCTCTTCGCGATCTTCACGAAGTTGCTGGCGGTGATCGGCATCTTGTCCTGGAAGATCTCGGTGGTGAACGTCCCGAGCGAGGTCTCGAACGTCGCGGTCGGATTCGGCATGCCGGAGGCTTATCACAGTTGGCGACCGACGCGCTGTGGGTCGCACCGCCCGCCGGCTAGCTCGTGCCGTGGATCGCCAGCGCGATCATCGCGACCAGCTTCTGGGCCTCGACCTCCTCGATGTTCGCCTTGATGAACTCGTGGAGCGGGAGCTGGGCGACCTCCAGGCGAGCGAGCGGCTCGCCGCGCGCCGCCGCGTCGAGGTCCTCGTAGGACAGGGTGCGGATCCGGCCGCCGTTGCGCTGGAAGCATTGTGCCACCAGCGCACAGTGAAAGATCACGTTGACGATCGCCTCGGCGCCGCCGAGCTCGCGATCGTGCGCGCTGATGAACTGCGCGACCGGGGTCTGCGACTCGACGAACCCGCCGACCAGCATCGCCGAGTAGTTGGGGTCTGACATCTTCTTCGACGCCTCGGTGACGACCGCGGCGACCTGCTCCTTGGTCAGCTTCATGGAACCTCGATCACGACGGCGTCCGCGACGGCGTCCGCGACGGTGCCGGGGAGTCGGGCGGCCTCGCCGGGCGTGCCCACCCGGTCGCTGGACTCGGCCATGGGGGGATGCTACTGCGGTGAGGCTCGTCCGTCGAGAACCGTGCAACCTCTCGTGATCCCGGGCTCGTCGCTGCGCCGCGCGATGGTGGTGTCGGTGGTGCTGCACGCCCTGGCGGCGGCCGTCGCGTCGCAGGCGCTCGCGCCGTCGCGCAGCGCGTCGAGCGAGCGGGTCGACATCGAGATCGCCCCCCCGGTGCCGCTGCCCGAGGCGCTGCCGCCCGAGATCCAGACGCCACCGGCGCCGCCCCGGCCGGAGCGCGAACGCCCGGACGAGCCCGAGCCGGCGAGCACGGCGCCGCACGAGGCCGAGCCGACCGGGGCGACGATCGACGCCGGGGTGGATGCGGCGAGGCCGGACGCGGCGAGGCCGGACGCGGCGAGGCCGGACGCGGCGAGGCCGGACGCGGCGCGCGATGCGGGACTCGACGCCCGCGATGCGGCCGTCGATGCCGACCTCGACGCCGGCGTCCCCGAGGCGATCGCGGTCGCCGCCGGCGAGAGCGACGCCGAGCCCGGCGATGCCGGTGCCGCGGTGACCGCTGCGGATCGCGGCGACGCCGGCCCCGAGGTCGCGGTCGCCTCCACCGACGACGCGGCGCGGAACGCGGCTCCCGACGCCGGTGCGGCCGAGGTCGCGCTCGGCGAGCCAGCGGGCGCCGCGAACAGCGCCGCCGCGGGCTCGGCGGGCTCGGGCTCGGCGGGCTCGGGCTCGGCGGGCTCGGGCTCGGCGGGCTCGGGCTCGGCGGGCTCGGGCTCGGCGGGCTCGGGCTCGG
>JBGQCL010000016.1:0-56539 GCA_041495365.1 Kofleriaceae bacterium
CGCTCGCCGAGGTCGCCGCGACCGGCCGCCCCGCACCGCGGCTGATCACCGCCCCCGCCGAGATGGTCGGGCTGTCCGCCGCGCAGGGCGTCGCCCAGGTCACCGGGCGCGCCCAGGCCGTGCTCGTCCACGTCGAGTGCGGCACCCAGGCGCTCGGCGGCGCGGTCCACAACGTCGCCCGGGCGCGCACCCCGGTCCTGATCTTCGCCGGCGCATCGCCGTTCACCCAGGGCGGCGAGCTCCCGGGCAGCCGGAACGAGTTCATCCACTGGCTGCAGGACGTCCGCGATCAGCGCGGCATCGTCCGCGGCTACGTCAAGTACGACAACGAGATCCGCACCGGCAAGAACCTCGATCAGATCGTCTTCCGCGCGCTCCAGATCGCGCAGAGCGATCCGACCGGCCCGGTGTATCTCGTCGCACCGCGCGAGGTCCTCGAGGAGACCGTCCCGCCGCTGCGCGCCACCGCCACCGACTACCAGGCGCTCGCCCCGCAGGCGCTCGCCGCCGACGACGTCCGCCTGCTCGCCGACGCGCTCGGCCGCGCGCGCCGCCCGCTGGTCGTCACCTCGTACCTCGGGCGCAACCGCGCCGCGCCCGCCGCGCTCGCCCGGGTGTGCCGCCGGCTCGGCATCGGCGTCCTGGAGTCGGTCCCGAGCCACGTCAACTATCCCACCGAGGATCCGCTCTACCAGGGCAGCCAGTGGAACGCGCAGCGCCCCAACCCGATCCTCGCCGACGCCGATCTGCTGCTCGTCCTCGACAGCGACATCCCATGGATCCCGCTGGTCAACCCGCCGCGGCCCGACGCCGCCATCTACCACATCGACGTCGATCCGCTGAAGCCGCACATGCCGCTGTGGCAGATCCCCGCGCGGCGCTCGTGGTGCGCCGACGCCGCCACCGCGCTCGGCCAGCTCGCCGATCACCTCGATCGCGCCCCCGATCGCGCCCCGGATCGCGCCCCGGATCGCGCGCCGATCGACGCCGCCGCCGTCGCCGAGCGCACCGCGCACTACGCCGCGCTCCACGATCAGCGCCGCCGCGCCCTGCTCGCCCGCGAGCACCCCGACGGCGACGCGATCACCCCCGAGTACCTCACCGCGTGCGTGCGCCGCCGCCTCGACGACCGCACCATCGTGCTCAACGAGGGCATCTCCAGCTACCAGACCATCGGCGACCACCTCCTGCTCACCCGCCCCGGCAGCATGCTGACCAGCGGCGGCAGCTCGCTGGGCTGGAACGGCGGCGCCGCGATCGGCGTCAAGCTCGCGCGCCCCGATCACACCGTGATCAGCCTGACCGGCGACGGCTCCTACCTGTTCTCGCAGCCCTCGGTCGTGCACTGGATGGCCCGCCGCTACGCCACCCCGTTCCTCCAGGTCGTCTACAACAACGGCGGCTGGAAGTCGCCCAGGCTGTCCATGCTCGCCCTCCATCCGAGCGGCCACGGCAGCGCCGCCGCCGATGTCGGCGTCCGGTTCTCCCCCGCCCCCGATCACGCCGGCGTCGCCGCGGCCGCCGGCGGCGCGTTCGCCGCCACCGTCCGCCGCCCGGACGAGCTCGACGCCGCGCTCGACGCCGCGCTCGACGCCGTCCACCGCGAGCGCCGCGCCGCCGTGCTCGACGTCCAGCTACCGCCGCTGTGAGCGCCGATGCTGGACGCCTCGTTCATCCGGCGCGATCGCGCCAGCACCGGGGCATGCGCCGTCAGCGCTTGTACTTGAGCAGGAAGTTGAGGATCGACCGGTGCCTGCGGGTGTACGGCGGATAGAACATGTCGAGGATCGGCAGCCGCGGACTGGTGAACACGGAACGCAGCTTCGAGAACTCGAGGAAGCCCTCGTGGCCGTGGTACTGCCCCATCCCGCTCGCGCCGATGCCGCCGAACGGCAGGTCGTGCTGGGCGACGTGCAGGATGCAGTGGTTGACGGTGACGCCGCCCGAGATGGTCGAGTAGAGCAGCCGGTCCTCCGTCGCCTTGTCGTGGGTGAACACGTAGAGACCGAGCGGGCGGTCCTTGCCGTTCACGTACGCGATCACCTCGTCGAGCGTCGTGTACGTCTTCACGGGCAACAGCGGGCCGAAGATCTCGTCCTGCATCACGATCATGTCGTCGGTCACGCCGAGGATCAGGTGCGGCGGCAGCTTGCGCAGCTCGTCGTTGAACGTCGCCGTCGGGATCAGCGGCACCACCTCGGCGCCCTTCTGCCGCGCGTCGTCCAGCGCGGCGCGCAGCCGCCGGTACGCCTTGTCGTCGATGATCGACGTGTACTGCGGCGAGCTGGTGTCCGGATAGCGCTGCGGCATGATCCGCTGGGCGGCGGCGACGAACGCGTCGCGCCTGGCCTCGGGGACCAGCACGTAGTCGGGCGCGAGGCAGGTCTGCCCGGCATTCAGGTACTTCCCGTACAGGATCCGGGACGCCGCCTCGTCGACGTCGAAGTCCTCGCAGACGATCGTCGGCGACTTGCCGCCGAGCTCGAGCGTCACCGGCGTCAGGTTCTCGGCGGCGGCGCGCATCACCTCGCGACCGGACGCGGCCGAGCCGGTGAAGATGAGGTGGTCATACGGCAGCGTGGAGAAGTCCTGGGCTCGCACCCCGGGGAGGATCGCGACGACGTCCTCGGGGAACACGCCGCGGAGCTTGTCCGCGAGCAGCCGGCACAGGTGCTGCGAATTCGACGCCAGCTTGATCATCGCGCGGTTTCCCGCCGCGAGCACGCTGGTGAGCGGGCTCATCGACAGGAACAGCGGATAGTTCCAGGGCGCGACGATCCCGACCACGCCCTTCGGCATCGGGATCACGCGGTTGTGGCCGGTCGCGAACAGGACCGACACGTGTCGCCGCTGGGGCGCCATCCACTTCCTGAGCCGCTTCCTCGCGTCGCGCAAGCCGTCGACCGTCGTGAAGATCTCGGCCGTCATCGACTCCTCGAAGGCGCGGTGGCCGAAGTCCGCGGTGATGGCATCCGCGAGGGCCCCCGCGTTGTCGACCAGGAGGGCCTCGAGCTTGCGCAGGCTCTCGACCCGCTCCTCGTAGCTCGGGTACGGCTGGCGGAGGTAGGCCTCGCGCTGAAGCTTGAACACGCGCTGGGCCTCGTTCTCGACGGTCTCGAAGGTCCGGCTCTGGGCGGTCTGCGGCATGGCGAATCCTCCGGGGGCGGGATACTCCTGGGGGGAGGGGGTGGCAAGGCAGACCGAGCGACGCCGATCCGTGAGTTGCTCGTGATGCTCGATGAGCGCGCATCGCGATGTCCGCGGGAGTGAGCGAGCGACCCGGTCGCGGCCCGATGATTCGCTGACGGGCGCGCCGGTGCTCGCTATTCTACTCTACAGCCTTAGGGATCGGGAATGGCTAAGTCGATCGATGTGGGCAGACCGCCGACGAGCCAGGTTCCCGAATTAGCCAAGTTACTCATTCCCGGACCCTTACGTCACGAGCGGTGTCACGCGCACGCGAGGTGTCGAGACCGCCCCGGATCCGCGGTGCACGACGCAGGATCTTGATCAGCGGGCTGCGCTGCCTGGACTTGCTGTCGTCCGCTGCAGGGCCCGGCTTCGTGCCGGTAGCGCGATCAATCAAAGCCGAGTAGCGCGCGCGTGTGGATGTTGAACCGCTCGTCGAGATGATACGCGATTGCGCTGGCGAGGATCCCGATCGCCGCTTTGCGATCGTAGCCGAGTGCCGCCAGCCGCCGAGCGTTCGTCGCAAGGACCGCCTTGATCTGTGACGTACAATCCTCCCGCACCTGACCCGCGCTCGGCGGATAGCTGTGGATCGCATCCAGCTTGTCGCGCACCATCCGGTGGTCGATGAAGCCACTCTCGCGAAGGTAGGTCACCAGCACTGCGTTGAAGTAGCCGCTGCCGTAACGGACCTCGATCGGCTCGAGCTGAGCCCCCAGCCAGAAGCCGAACCGCTCGGCCTCGTTCTTTTCGTCAACCGCCTTGATCTTGTGGTCCAGCAGCCAGAGCTCCAGCCGCGGATCCCAAGCGATCGGCGGATCCGGTGGCATCGAAGGCTTGGCGTCCGGATACGAGACGACGAGCCGCGCCGGCGTCCAACCCAGCCCGTCGCGGTGCCGCACGAATGTGTACACCGGTCGCACACCTTTCTCGAGAAAGAACTCCCAGCGCCGGGCTTCGGGTGGCGGTGGTTCAGCCACCTGCGGTCCGAACAGCTCGTCGGCAAGGCTCATCTTCATGTCATACCTCAGCCATGGGCGGATTCAACGATCGAAGTGCCCCCAGGACGAAGCGGGCGGCGTTGCCGCAAGCCAGCCGGCGGTTTGCCTTCGCGTCGCCGATCTGCTGCTCGTCCGCGAAGTCGCATACCCCCTTGACGACGATCCAGTAGGGCCGCTCCCGCTCGGCCAGCGACAGCAACCCGAGTCCCTCCATTTCACCACCGACGATGTTCGGAGCCACGTCCACGCACCGCCGGACCAGTTCGTTCCTGTACGCGAGGCAGCGGATCCTCGCCGAGCCGGTCAACAAGCACCCGAACTGGACCGGGTGCGACAGTGCCGTGGTGGCAGCATGACGCCGCAGCCGATCGCGCAGGTCGGGTTTCGCCGGATATGTCGTCGCGGCGTAGCTCGGAGCCTCCGGGGCATACCGGTAGATCCAGGAACCCGCGCGGTCCGGATCGACCACCACGTCGCGGACGTCATACGGGAACAGTGAATCCGAGACCAGCACCGTCCCCACCGGCTGGTGCTGCCGTGAGATCCCGAAGGCCATCCCAAGGCAGACGATGCCCTGCGCCTGGGTTGCCGCGAGATAGAAGTGTGCCTGTCTCGTCGAACCGGTCGGCCCGATCGCGCCCATTTCGGTGCGCACCACGACGACACGGTAACCGCCGAGCGTGCCGATGTTCCAGAACTCGCCGGTGGGGCTAGCTTCCTTGCGCCATGGGAGCCCGAGATCGATCGCTGCCTTCTTCAGCGCATCGAACTCAGTCGATGTCGCGACGAACAACAGAAGGTCACACTCGATCGACGCCATCCCAACGACAGCATAGTCGGTCCTCGCTGCCGTAGATACTCCAGTACAGCCAGATCATCTCCGGGTCCTCATACAACCGAGTGCATGCAGCGTCTGACTGCATCGACGCTCGACGCTCAGCTCACGCGGATCACGACCTTGCCGAAGTGCTGGCCGCTGGCGAGGTACTCGTACGCGCCGCGGGCCTCGGTGAAGCCGAACGTGCGGTCGATGACCGGCTCGATCTGCCGGGCCTCCAGCGCGCGGATCAGGCCCTCGAACATCGCGACCGAGCCGACGTAGATCCCGGCGACGCGGAGCCCCTTGTGGAAGATGCCGTAGGTCTGGATCTCGCCCTTGATGCCGGTGAGCACGCCGAGCAGGCTCATCGTGCCGCCGTAGCGCAGCGCCGCGACCGACTGATCGAACGTGCCGGGGCCGCCGACCTCGATCACGACGTCGACACCGCGGCCGCCGGTCCACGCCCGCGCCGCATCGCCCCACTTCGGCTCCGCCTTGTAGTCGATCACGTGGTCGGCGCCCATCGCCAGCGCGTGCTCCCGCTTGACCGCGCTCGACGACGTGACGATCACGCGGGCGCCTGCCGCCCTGGCGAGCTGGAGGCCGAAGATCGAGACGCCGCCGGTGCCCTGGACCAGCACGGTGTCGCCGGGCCGGAGCTGGGCGGCCTCGAACAGGGCGTGATACGCCGTGACTCCCGCGCACGGCAGCGTGGCCGCGGCCTCGAACGACAGCCGCGCCGGCAGCTTGACCCAGGCGACCTCGGGCAGCACGACCTCCTCGGCGAGCATGCCGTCGACGCTGCCGCCGAGCGCCGCGGCGTGGGTCTGCTCGGACATCGCGCCGTCGATCCACCGCGGAAAGAACGACGCGGCGACGCGATCGCCGATCTTGTGGCGGGTGACCGCGGCGCCGACCTCGATGACCTCGCCGGCGCCGTCCGACGCCGGGATCACCGGCGCCTTGCGCTTCGCGGCGCCGCGCGCGATCCCGAGATCGCGGTAGTTGAGTGAGACCGCGTGCACGCGGACCCGCACGTCGGTCGGTCCGAGCGCGGGGGCCGGACGGTCGACCAGCGTGATGGCGTCGAAGCCCTCGCGGGGCTGGATCTCGTAGGCGCGCATCCTCAGCTCTCCTCGGCCCGCCGGGCGGGCCACAGCGAAATGGTCGTCTGCATCATCCACATGGCGCCGGATGTACCACGCCCGATCCGGGGACACGCGCGCTTCATCCGACCGGCCGGCTGGCGGCCCGACCAGTGCGAGCGGCACTGCGCCGATGCGTGCACGCTCGCTGCCCGATCACCATCTCGCCTCGCGATCGTGAGCTCGCATACGGGACATCGCGAAGTAGCTGGTGTCGGCGACGACGGGGTGGCGAGGATCGCGAAACACGGAGTTCCGTCATACGCAGCGTGTGTTTGCTTCCCAAAGCGATTTTCAACCGCCTATGCTGCGCGCCATCCCACATCGGCATCCTGCGGTGTTTTCCAAGGAGGAAACGATGAGACGAGCCCTGTTTGGCCTGCCGGCAGTCCTGGCGATTGCCGCGTTCGTACGACTTGCGCCGGCCGACGATCGCGACGACGGCGACGACCACGGCAACGACCAGCTCCAGCTCGTCGAGGCGACGATTCCCCAGCTCGACCACGCGCTGCGCTTGCACCTCATCACGTCCAGGCAGCTGGTCGAGATGTACCAGGCGCGGATCGCCGCGTACGACAAGGTCGGTCCCACGCTCAATGCGTTCATCCACCTCAACGCCAGCGCCGCCGCCGAGGGCGCCGCGCGCGACCGCGAGCACGGCCACGAGGGCGATCGCAGCCCGATGTTCGGGATCCCGATCCTGCTCAAGGACAACATCGACACCCGGGACCAGCCGACGACCGCGGGCTCGATCGCGCTCGCCGGCTCGGTGCCGCCCCAGGACGCGTTCATCACCCGGCGGCTGCGCGAGGCCGGCGCGATCATCCTGGGCAAGGCGACGCTGACCGAGTTCGCGAACTTCATCGCGATCGGCATGCCGTCGGGGTACAGCTCGCTCGGCGGCTACGGCCTCAACCCGTTCGACCCGCGCCCGCTGCCCGGCAGCGACGGGCGTCCGGTGCTGACGCCGGGCGGCTCGAGCTCGGGGCCCGGCATCTCGGTGTCGGCCAACCTGGTCACGATCGCGATCGGCACCGAGACCTCGGGCTCGATCCTCAGCCCGAGCACGGCCAACGGCGACGCGGGGATCAAGCCGACGCTGGGCATGGTCAGCCGGACCGGCATCCTGCCGATCACCGCCAACCAGGACACCGCCGGCCCGATCGCGCGCAGCGTCACCGACGCGGCGATCCTGCTCGGCGTGATCGCCGGCTTCGATCGCGACGACCCGGCAACGTTGCCGTGCCTGGTGCCGGGCAACTGCTTCCGCGACTACACGCGGTTCCTCGACAAGCGCGCGCTCAAGGGCGCGAAGATCGCCGTGCCGCACGTGCCGTACTGGAACGGGTTCAACGCGGACCAGACCGCGATCATGAACGAGGTGATCGGCGAGCTGCGCGCGGCGGGCGCGGTCGTCGACGATCCGCACGAGCTCCCCAACCAGGCCGATATCTCGGCGTTCGGCATCTGCACGTCGGCGCCGGCGCCGCTCACCTGCTCGACCGTGCTGATGTACGGCCAGAAGCACGACCTCAACGCGTACCTGACCCGGCGGCCCAACGCCCCGGTGCACACGATCGACGACATCATCGCGTTCAACAACGCCAACCCGATCGCCGGGCTCAAGTACGGCCAGGCGCTGTTCCTCGCGTCTGCCACGCTCGACACCAGCCCCGGCAGCGCGGACACCCTGCGGGTCAACGCCGACCGCGCCAAGGATCTCCAGCTGACCCAGGGCGGGATCGACGCCGTGCTCAACGGCCCGGACGGCATCGCCGGCACCGCGGACGACTTCGACGCGGTCCTGTTCCCGCAGAACCGCGGCGCCGCCGCCCCCGCCAAGGCCGGCTACCCCAGCGTCGCGGTCCAGACCCGGTTCCAGGTGCCGACCGCCACGGTGGTCAACCCGGCCCCGTTCGGCGTCGCGTTCACCGGCCGGGCGTTCAGCGAGCCGCGGCTGATCGCGCTGGCGTTCTCCTACGAGCAGGCGACCCATCACCGGGTGGCGCCGGCGAGCGCCCCGCCGCTGCCGAGCGACACCGTCACCCGGCACGGCCACGGCGACGACGGCCACGGCGACGGCGATCACGGCGACGGTCACGGCGACGACTGAAACGCTCGACGCGGCGGCAATGATCCGTTATAACGGATAACGGCCATGGCCGCCACCCACCCGCGACGAAGCACCGCCCCGGTCCCGCAGCTGTCGGGGACGACCTTCGTCTGCGAGCCGCTCCGGCGGCTCGAGCTCGAGCACGGCTTCGAGTTCCAGCACGGCCAGCGGATCGCGCCGTTCACGATCGTCTACGAGACCTACGGACGGCTCGCGCCCGGGCGCGACAACGCGATCCTGGTCTGCCACGCGCTGTCGCCGGGTGCCCACGCCGCTGGCAAGCACTCGCCCGCCGATCCGGCCGCCGGGTGGTGGGACGGCCTGATCGGCTACGGCAAGGGCATCGACCTGTCCGATCACTTCGTGGTGTGCGTGAACTTCCCGGGCTCGCCGTGGGGCACCACCTGGCCGGCGACGCTCGACCCCGAGGCCGGCGCGCCGTACGGCTCGCGCTACCCGTGGGTCACCGTCGAGGACATGATCGAGTCGCAGCGCCGGATCGCCGATCACCTCGGCATCGCGCGCTGGAAGTCGGTGATCGGCGGCTCGCTCGGCGGCATGCAGGTGCTGATGTGGGCGGCGCTGTACCCCGAGCGCGTCGGCTCGCTGGTCTGCATGGCGGCGGCCGCCGCGGTGCCGGTCGCGAGCGTCGGCTGGCACCTGATCGGCCGCAAGCTGATCCAGAGCGATCCGGCGTTCCGCGGCGGCGACTACTACGGCGCCGGCGAGGTCCAGCGCGGGCTGCAGCTCGCCCGCATGGTCGGCCACATGACGTACCTGTCCGAGGCCGCGCTCGAGCACAAGTTCGGGCGGCGGCGGCGCGGCGGGACCCGGCAGTTCGAGGTCGACTCGTACCTCGAGTACCAGGCCGCGAAGTTCGCCAGCGCGTACGACGCGAACTCGTACCTCCGCGTGCAGGCCGCGATGGACGAGATGGATCTCGAGGAGAAGTTCGGCGCGCTGACCGCCGCGTTCCGCGCGCTGCGCGCCCCCGCGCTGCTGGTGTCGTTCGACACCGACTGGCTGTTCCCGCCCGAGGAGACCCGGCGGATCCACGCCGCGATGCGCGCGGCCGACGTCGCCGTGACCCACCTCGAGATCGCGACGCCGAACGGCCACGACGCGTTCCTGGTCGACCACCCGCTGATCACGCCGCCGGTCGCGGACTTCCTCGCCGCGCTCTGATCGGCGGCGATCAGCGGCGCTCAGCGGCCGTTGACCGCGGTGTAGATCGACTGCCTGGGCTGGGCCAGGACCCGGCGGACCATCGGCTCGAAGAACGCCAGCGGCCGGGTCTCGCCCCGGGCATCGAACGCCGGGCCGTCGTACTTCGCGCAGAACTCCTCGGTGCGCGCGAAGTGCGGGTGGCTGCGGAACGCCTCGCGCATGTCGCGGTCCATGCCGATGTGGTGGAAGAAGTAGTAGCCCTGGAAGATGCCGTGCTTCTCGACCATCCAGTGGTTGTCCTCGGACACGAACGGCCGGAGGATCGCCGCGGCGATGTCGGGATGGTTGAACGTCCCGAGCGTGTCGCCGATGTCGTGGAGCAGCGCGCACACCACGTACTCCTCGTCGCGCCCGTCGGCGTGGGCCCGGGTCGCGGTCTGCAGCGAGTGGGTCAGCCGGTCGACCGGGAACCCGCCGTAGTCGCCGTCGAGCAGCGCGAGGTGCTCGAGCACGCGGTCGGCCAGCCCGCCGGCGAACTTGACGAACTCGGCGCCGATCATCCGCCAGTCGTCCTGGGTGCTGGCGGCCATGGTGGAGAACGACGCGCGCGCCGCGTCGTGCTGGGGGGTGGTCATCTCGGGCGAACTTACCACCGGGACCCGCCGCACCGCAGGCAAAGTCTTGACCCGGACGCGCCGACCGCCGAAAACGGCTGCATGTCGCAGGAGCCGAGCGCCGAGCTGGCGAGTCACCTGGAGCGGATGAAGCGCGATGGCTACACCATCGTCGAGCGCGTGATCGACGACGACACCGTCGCCGCGCTGCGCGACGACCTGCGCCGGCTCGAGCGCGAGCTCGCCACCCGGCCGGCCGCGAACCTGTTCGAGGGCGTGCGCACGCTGCGGATCTACAACCTGCTGGTGCACGGCGCGATCTACCACCCGATCCCGATCCACCCGCGCGTGCTGCCGATCATCGAGGGCGTGCTCGACCGCGGCTGCCTGGTGTCGTCGCTGTCGTCGATCGACATCGGGCCGGGCGAGGCTGCCCAGCCCCTGCACGCCGACGACCAGCTGATCCCGCTGCCCAAGCCGCACGTCTCGATCATCTGCAACACCATGTGGGCGCTGACCGACTTCACCGAGGCCAACGGCGCGACCCGGCTGGTGCCCGGCACGCATTGCGCCGATCGCTCGCCGCAGCCGTTCGGCGAGCACGTCAAGACCATCGCCGCCGAGATGCCGGCCGGCAGCGTGCTGGTGTTCGATGGCTCGATCTGGCACAGCGGCGGCGCCAACCTCACCGGCGAGTCGCGGCTCGGCATCGCGATGAACTACTGCGCCGGGTGGCTGCGCCAGCAGGAGAACCAGCAGCTCGGCATCCCGGCCGAGATCGCGCGCGAGTTTCCGCCGCGGCTGCGCAAGCTGGTCGGCTACGGCCTGTACAAGGGCCTGATCGGCCACATCGACAAGGCGACGCCCGAGTACCTGCTCGACGGCGGCCCGCCCACGCCGGTCGTCGGATTCATCAAGTGAGCGGCGAGGCTCGGGCCGACGCCCCCCTACGGACCGACCCGCGGCCGCGCGAACAGCCGGTGCACCATCGGCTCGAAGAACTCCAGCGGCCGGTTCGGCCGCCGCGGATCGAACGCGCGGTTGTCGTAGCGCACGCTGAACTCCTCCGCGTGGCTGTAGTGGCGGTGGCCGCGCAGCGCGTCGCGCAGGTCGCGGTCCAGGACGTCGCGGAACATGTAGTAGCTCTGGAACAGCCCGTGCTTCTCGACCATCCACAGGTTGGCCGGCGACACGAACGGCCGGAGGATCGCGGCGGCGAAGTCGGGGTGGTTGTACGCGCCGAGCGAGTCGCCGATGTCGTGCAGCAGCGCGCACACCACGTACTCCTCGTCGCGGCCGTCCTCGTGGGCCAGCGTCGCGGCCTGCAGCGAGTGGGTCAGCCGGTCGATCGGGAACCCGCCGTGGCCGCCGGCGAGCAGCTGCAGGTGCTCGAGCACGCGGTCGGGCAGCCCGCCGGCGAACCGGACGAACTCGGCGCCGATGATGTCCCAGTCGGCCTGGGTCCCTTCGTGGAACGCGGTGAATGCCGCGCGCGGTCGGTCTTCCTCGTCGCTCATCATTACCACTTTCGATCAGATGATGTTTCAGATGATGTTTAACTCCATCCTGCCTCGATCCCCATGTCGACGGGCGGAATTTTTTCTGTAATTCATCTTGCGCAACATCTGCACAACTACGTAGCTCAGGACTCCTCGCAATCGTCAGCGAGATTCTGAGCATGGCAATGCGACGGTGTGTTCCACGCCCGGCCGCGCCCCATCTTCGTTGCAACCATTCCGTGTAGATCGTGCACAGAGTCACGGCTCCGCTCGGGTCGCTCCGGGGTAGCCGTTTCCTGCCTGGCCACGTCCACGAACAGGCCACGCGCCGGGGACCGCGGAGCGGCTTGCATCGCGCCCCGGTGGTCCCTGGAGAACCACAGCTGGACGGTACATGGAGGCCGGAGCACCTGGGTTGCGGCGCTACTTCTTGCGGTGGAACAGGCCGCGCTTCTCGGCGCGCACGGTCTCGCCGAGCTCGGTGGCGAGCTCGCGCATCAGCTCTTCCTGGCGGGGCGTGAGCTTCTTGGGGATCTCGACCTTGAACTGCAGCACCTGGTCGCCGCGCCCGCTCTCGCCGACCCGCGGGATGCCCTGGCCGCGGCGCACGATGACCTCGTCGGGCTGGATCCCCGGCTTGAGCTCGACGGTCGCCGAGCCGGTGCAGCTCTCCTCGAGCGTGTGGACCTCGACCTCGCCGCCGAGCACCGCCTTGACGAAGCTGATCGGCACCTCGGTCAGCACGTCCTCGCCGTCGCGCTTGAACCGCTCGTCGCCCTGGACGTGCAGCACGACATAGAGATGGCCAGTGGTGCCCCCCGGCGCGGTCTCGCCCTTGCCGGCCAGCCGCAGGGTCTGCCCGTCGTCGACGCCGGACGGCACGGTGACGTTGAGCGTCGAGGTGTCGGGCCGCAGGCCTCGGCCGTGGCAGTCTTCGCACGGGTCCTTGATCGACTTGCCGGCCCCTCGGCAGTGCGGACACGTGGTCTGCACCATGAAGAAGCCCTGGGCGTGGACGACCTGGCCCTTGCCCTGGCAGGTCCGGCAGATCTCCGGCTTGCTGCCCGGGCGGGCGCCGTTACCGCCGCAGGTGACGCAGGCGATCTCGCGGGTGACCTTGACGTCCTTGGTGACGCCCCACACCGCCTCGGCGAAGGTCAGGCTCAGATCGACGCGCAGATCGGCGCCGCGCGGCTGGCGGCGACCGGCGCCGCGGCCTCCGAAGAAATCGCCGAAGACGTCCCCGAACGCCGACAGGATGTCCTCGACGTTGGTGTACCCGCCGGCCTGGCCGTTGACGCTGCGGATGCCGTCGAACCCGAAGCGGTCGTAGCGCTGGCGCTGATCCTCGTCCGAGAGGACCGAGTAGGCGTTGGAGGCTTCCTTGAACTTGTCCTCGGCGTCCTTGTCCCCCGGGTTGTGATCCGGGTGGTACTTCTTGGCGAGGCGGTAGTAGGCCTTCTTGAGGTCGGAAGGACTCGCCTGCCGATCGACTTCAAGGACTTCGTAGAGATCGCGCATGGCGTGGAGAATCAAGACCTTGGGTAATTCGGGATGTGCCAGGTGTCAAGGTATGGTCGCGCCGTGATCCGGCCCGGGGACCTGGCGCGTGGCGCCCCTGACGCCGCGGACGCGCTTCGCCGCGCCGAACGACTGTTCGACGCCGCGGCCCAAACTGCGCTGGATCTCGCTGGGTTGGGCGATCCGGCGCAGCGGATCGCCACACTCTGCTGCCAGTCGGCGCCCTACCTGGCCACGCTGCTGACCCGGGATCCTCACCGTCTGGGGAGGGTGGCGTCCGACCCCTACCTGCGCCGGGAAAAGCCGCGCGAAGTGCTCGTGGCGGAGGTCACAGCGCGGGCCGCGCCCGCCCGGACACCGGCCGAGCTCCAGGCCGCGCTCCGGAGCATCCGGGCGGACGAGCTGGTCCGGCTCGGGGTCCGCGAGCTCGAGCTCGGGCTCGACACCGAGGTCGGCCGCGAGCTGGCCCGGCTGGCCGACGCCTGCTTCGACGCCGCGATCGGGTTCTGGGACCGCGCGCTGCAGGCGCGCTACGGGGCGCCGCGCTACATCGACGACGACGGCACCGAGCGCGACGCGCACCTCGTGGTGATCGGGATGGGCAAGCTCGGCGGTGAGGAGCTCAACTTCTCGTCCGACGTCGACGTGATCTACGTCTACTCGTCGGACAGCGGCGAGCTCGGGCCGCTGTCGCTCCACGAGTACTTCGCCAAGCTGTGCACCCACGTCACCGCCGCGCTGTCGGAGGTCACCGAGGACGACACGGTGTTTCGCGTCGACCTCCGGCTGCGGCCCGAGGGCGCGCGCGGCGCGATCGCCAACTCGCTGGCCCAGGCCGAGCGCTACTACGAGACGTTCGGCCGGCCGTGGGAGCGCCAGGCCTGGCTCAAGGCCCGGGTCAGCGCCGGCGACCCCGCGCTCGGCGCGGAGCTGCTCCGCACGCTGCGGCCGTTCGTGTTCCCCCGGCTGACCTCCGCGACGGTGCTCGACGATGTCCGCGCGCTCAACCGCCGGATCAAGCGCGAGCTGGTGCGGCCGCGGCCCCGAGCCGAACCGATCTATTCCGGTCCGCAGCGAAGCAAGGATCGGAATCACCTTGCGGCGAGGGGCCCCCTTGGGGGGGGCGGCGACGGCAGCGGGTTCGACCTCAAGAACGGCGAGGGCGGGATCCGCGAGATCGAGTTCTTCGTCCAGGCGCTCCAGCTGATCCACGCCGGCAAGCGGCCCGGGCTGCGGGTGCGCGGCACGCTGGCGGCGCTCGATGCCCTGCTGTTCGCCGGGCTGATCGCCGACCACGAGCACCTCGCGCTGTGGCGGGCGTACCGCTGGCTGCGCCACACCGAGCACGTGCTGCAGCTCGAGGGCGGGCTGCAGACCCAGATCGTGCCCGACGACGATGCCCGGCGGCTGGTGCTCGCGCGCCGGCTGGGCTACCCGGGCGACGTCGGGTTCGCGATCGCCCTGGTCAAGCACACCGCGGCGGTGTCGCGGCTGTTCGCGACGCTCGGCGATCCCGGCGATGGACCCGCCGAGGTCACCGCGATCCTGCACGGCGAGCTGACCGAGGACGAGGAGGCCGATGCGCTGGCCCGGCTCGGGTTCCACGACATCGCGGCGGCGCGCGCCGAGCTCGCCCGCGCCCGGCGCAGCAGCGACTCGCCGCTGTCGCCCGCCGCGTCCGAGCGCACCGCCCGGATCGGCGCGGCGCTGCTCGGCGAGATCGCGGCGAGCGCGGACCCCGATCAGGCCCTGCGCGCGGTCGGCGATCTGATCGCGCGGCGCGGCGCGGCGTGGTCGATCTGGCGGCTGCTCGACGAGAACCCCGCGATCATCCGGCTGCTCGGCTCGATCTTCGGCGCCAGCGCGTACCTCGCCCGCACGCTGGTCGACACGCCCGAGCTGATCGACCTCCTGATCGAGCTCGGCCAGACCCCGCCGTCGCGCTCGGTCGCCCAGGTCGCCGCCGACCTCGACACCCGGCTCGCGGCGGTCGACGCGGCCGACCCCGAGCAGGGCTGGAGCGCGATCGCCGAGGTCAAGAACGGCCACGTGCTGCGGGTCGGGCTCGCCGACTTCGCCGGCGCGCTCGATGCGCTCGCGGTGTGCGCCGAGCTCACCGCGATCGCCGAGGCCTGCCTCGACCGCGCGCTCGCGATCATCGAGGGCCAGCTCGCCGCACGCCACGGCCGGCCGCCGGGCGACGCGCGGCTCGCGGTGCTCGGCCTGGGCAAGCTCGGCGGCCGCGAGCTCGGCTACGCCGCCGACCTCGACGTCGTGTTCGTGTACACCGGCGACGACGGCGAGTCCGACGGCGCGGCGCCGCTCGCCGCGGTCGAGTGGTTCTCGCGCTGCGCCCAGCGCCTGCTCGGCGCGCTGCGCCAGCGCACGCCGCGCGGCCGGCTCTACGAGATCGACACCCGGCTGCGGCCGTCGGGCACGCAGGGCCTGCTGGTCACCTCGCTCGCCGGCTGGCGGCGCTATCACGCCGAGGACGCCCGGCTGTGGGAGCGCCAGGCGCTGATCAAGCTGCGCCCGGTGGCGGGCGATCGCGCGCTCGGCGAGCAGGTCGCCCGGCTCGCGGCCGACACGGTGTACGGCCAGCCGCCCGAGGCCGCCGGCGGCGTGCTCGCGATCGCCGAGGCGATCCGCCAGATGCGCGAGCGGATCGAGCGCGAGCTCGGCGGGCCGGGGAGCCGGCGCGACCTCAAGCTCGGCGCCGGCGGCATCGTCGACATCGAGTTTGCCGCGCAGTATCTGCAGCTGGTCCACGGCCACGCCCACCCGGCGCTGCGCACCACCGGCACGGTCGCGGCGCTGGAGGCCGCGGCGGCCGCCGGCATCGCCCCGGCGCGCGATCTCGAGCTGCTCGCCCAGGGCTACCGGTTCCTGCGCAAGATCGAGCACCGGCTGCGCGTGGTGCACGATCAGCCGATCCACCGCCTGCCGGAGGCGAAGGGTGAGCTCGACAAGCTCGCGCGGCGCTCCGGGTTCCCCGACGGGGGCGTCCTGCTCGAGCACGTCGAGCGCTGGCAGCACGACGTCCGGTCCGCGTACCTCCGGCTGGTCGCCGCGTGAGCTCTCGACCGGCCGCGCGGCCGCGGTGCACCGTCCCCGTGTCACGTTCGTGCTTGACACGGCCGCGCGCCGTCGCTGCGTAGCCGGCTTCGCAGCCGCGTCGCGCCGGCGGTACCGACCGCCTGGTCGGGGGAACTAGCGCTTGTGATTGCGTCGGTGCGTTGCTACGAAGCGGGGCATGGGCATCAAGAAGCTCGACACGATCTGGCTCGACGGTTCGCTCGTACCATGGGACCAGGCGACGGATCACCTGCTCGCCCACACCATGCATTACGGCGTCGGCGCGTTCGAGGGGATTCGCGCCTACCAGCGCGCCGATGGCCGCTCGGCGATCTTCCGCCTGCGCGAGCACATCGAGCGGCTGCTCGACTCGTGCGTGATCTGCACGATCGACTGCCCGTACACGCGCGATCAGCTGATGGCTGCATGCGCCGAGGTCGTGCGCGGCAACCGGATCTCGGCGTGCTACCTGCGGCCCCTGGTGTACCTCGGCTACGGCGCGCTCGGCCTGGGCTCGCTGGAGTCGCCGGTGCGCACCATGGTCGCGTGCTACGAGTGGGGCGCCTACCTCGGCGACGAGGGGCTCAAGCGCGGGATCCGCTGCATGATCTCGGGCTTCACCCGCTCCAACAGCAACGCGGTGATGAACAAGGGCAAGATCTGCGGCCAGTACGTACCGTCGGTGCTCGCCAAGCGGATGGCCAACCGGAGCGGGTTCGAGGAAGCGCTGATGCTCGACCCGCAGGGCTATGTCGCCGAGGGCACCGGCGAGAACATCTTCGTGGTCAAGCACGGCGTGGTGCGCACGCCGCCGACGTCGAGCGCGATCCTCGCCGGCATCACGCGCGACACCACGATCCAGCTGCTGCGCGAGCACAGCGTCGAGGTTTGCGAGGAACCGATCTCGCGCGACGAGCTGTACATCGCCGAGGAAGTGTTCCTGACCGGGACCGCGGCCGAGATCACGCCGGTCCGCGAGATCGATCATCGCCGGATCGGCCGCGGCGAGGCCGGACCGGTGACCCGCCGGCTCCAGGAGGCGTTCTTCTCGATCGTCAAGGGCTCGGATTCCCGGCACGATCACTGGCTGTCGTACCTCTAGCCTGCAGCGTTTTGCTCCTCGGGCGCTGTTGGCCAGCTCCGGTGGCGCTCAGGCCCGGGCGGCCCCGCCCGCCGGGGTCGCCGCGCAGTTGCGTCGGACCGGACGCGGCGAGCT
Organism: Kofleriaceae bacterium; assembly: GCA_041495365.1. Lineage (GTDB taxonomy): Bacteria > Myxococcota_A > Polyangia > Haliangiales > Haliangiaceae > JABFXX01. The sequence goes on from JBGQCL010000016.1 coordinate 17,361, forward strand.
GCTACATTCCCCGGGGTGGAACTGGCGCCTGGGACCCTCCTGCTGGGCAAGTACCGGATCGACGGTCTGATCGGGACCGGCGGGATGGGCCACGTCGTGCGCGCCTCGCACCTCTACCTGCAGCAGCCGGTCGCGATCAAGCTGCTGCTCCCCGAGCTGACCGAGAGCAGCTCGACGGTGCAGCGCTTCCTGCGCGAGGCCCAGGCCACGGTCAAGCTGCGCAGCGAGCACAGCGCGCGGGTCATGGACGTCGGCACGACCGAGGACGGCGTGCCGTTCATGGTGATGGAGTTCCTCGACGGCAACGACCTCAACCAGATCCTGCGCCACCACGGGCCGCAGCAGCCGGCGATCGTCGTCGACCTGCTGCTCCAGGCCTGCGAGGGCATCGCCGAGGCCCACGCGCTCGGCATCGTCCACCGCGACATCAAGCCGTCGAACTTCTTCATCACCCGGCGGCCCGACGGCTCGATGCTGCTCAAGATCCTCGACTTCGGGATCTCCAAGACCCCGATCGGCTACGACGAGCTCACCGGCACCCAGACCGTGATCGGCACGCCGAGCTACATGGCGCCGGAGCAGATGAAGAGCGGCCGCTCCGCGGATCCGCGCAGCGACATCTGGTCGCTCGGCGTGGTGACGTACCAGCTGATCGCGGGACGCCCGCCGTTCTCCGGCGAGAGCTACGCCGAGCTCGTGCTCAAGGTCGGCCTGGAGGCGCCGGCGCCGATCCCGGTGCCGGTGCCGACCGGGCTCGACCACGTGATCATGCGCTGCCTGGAGAAGGACCCCAGCCAGCGCCACCAGAGCGTCGGCGAGCTCGCGCGCATGCTGGCGCCGTTCGCGACCGATCCGATCGCCGCGGCGCAGTCCGCGACGCGGACCCTGCGCACCCTGCAGCAGCGCAGCTCGCTGCAGGGCATGGGCTCGCCGCTGACCGCCGGCGGCGGACTGGCGACCCCGATCCCGATCTCACCCGCGCAGCTCACGCCGCGCAGCTGGCCGCCGTCGCAGGGTAGCAGCGTGTCGCGCGTCGCCGGCCAGGTCACCCACCAGAGCCGCGGCAGCCGCGGCTGGCTGATCGCCGGCGTCGCCTTCCTGTGCGTGGCGGCCGGTGGCGGGGGCTACGCGATCAGCCAGCTGTCCCGCGGCGGCGACGGCGGCCCGCACGAGCCCCATGTCGCGGCACCCGCGCCGCACCCCGAGCCGGCGGCCGCCGTGCTTCCGTCGGGGAGTCCGACGGCTGCGCCCGCAGACCCGCCGGCCCCGGCCCCGGCACCGGCACCGCCCGCGGCCGCCGCCACCGGCGAGAAGCCCGCGTCACCGGTCGCCGGAACGCCCGCGGCGCCGGTCGATGGCAAGCCCGCGGCCGCGGCCTCCGCCGACGGAAAGCCCGCGGCCGTTCCCGGTGATGACCGGCCGGCGGACCGCCTGATCGACGCCAAGCATCCCCTGGGCCCGCCACCGGACGCCAGGCCGGCCGCGAAGCCCACGAGCAAGCCCACCGCGGCGGGCACCCGTACGCAGTCCCCTCTCGACGTCCCCAGGCCGGGCAACGCCAGGCCGACCAAGCCCGACGCCAGGCCGACCAAGCCCGACGCCAAGCCGACCAGGCCCGGTGACGCCAAGCCCGCCAAGCCGGCCGACGATCCTCTGTTCAAGTCTCGCACGTAGCCGTCTGCGCACGTCACGGCGTCAAGCCGACCTGGGCCCGGTAGCTGCCGTCCATCGCGAACGGCACCGAGTCATGCACGCTCGCGATCTTCCAGGTCCCGTCCTCGCGGCAGAAGCAGAACGTCGACCGCGTCCACAGGTCGATGCGCCGGCCATCGACCGAGGTCGCCGCCAGGTGCTGGAGCGCGGTCGCGAAGCCGATCTCGGCGCCGGCGCGGATCTGGAGAATGCGCAGCTCGGTGTCGACCGGTCCGCGCCAGCCGGCGAACCACGCCTCGAGCGGCCCCGGTGCGTGGAGCTGCGCCGCGTCGATCCGCAGCGGCGGCGCGAGGCCGAAGCCGACCGCGTCGCGCGCGTACAGCGCCGCCACCATCGCCGCGTCCTTGTGGCGGATCGCCCGCTCGCGCAGCCCGAGCAGGCGGCGGACCTCCTCGGCGGGCGGCCGGCCGGGCCGGGTCGACGGCGGCAGCCCGAAGAACACCTCGACCGCGCGGATCCGGTCGCCGGCGATCTGGAACCGCTCGGTGTTGTGGAACGAACCGCCGCCCCGGCGCGTCCCGGTGTACACCGCGAAGCACGCGTCGCCGTCGACCGTCAGCCGCTCGATGTCGAAGCGCTCGAACGTCCCGGCGTTGGGCCAGCAGCGCTCGAAGTACGCCTCGCGATCGATGTGGTCGTCGTACGGGCTGGTGAACGTGAAGTCGTCGGCGAGCAGCGGCTCGATCTCCGAGCGATCGGCGGTCTGGTAGGCATGGAACACACGGCGGACCAGATCGGTGATCCGGGAATCCGCGGACGGGGACGAGCTCATGCGACCGGCGAAGCAGGTTCTGTACCGCGCGGACAGTGCCCCCTGCGCCCGTCGAACCCGGGGGCTTCCCAGCCCGGTGAGCGGACGGCGCTGCGCCGTCCCGCGCATCGCGCGCCGACGCCCGCGGAGCAAAAATGCCCCGGTGCGGGGCGCGTCCACACCTCACGAGCCGCCCGAGCGCACGCCGAGCGTCGCGATCAGCTCGGCCCGCGACGACACGTTCATCCGCGCGAACAGGCGCTCCAGCGCCTTCTTGACTGCATGCGTGGTGATCCCGCACGCGCGGCCGATCTGCTCGTTGGTCAGGCCGTTCGCGACCAGCTGCACCAGCTGCTGCTGCCTGGGGGACAGCGTGTCGGTCAGCGAGCTGGCCCGCGCGTCCTGCGTGAGCCGCGTGAGCGCCACCGAGGCATGAAGGCAGATCGTATGCAGTCGCAGCGCGTCGTCCGGCGAGAACGCCGCGCAGCCGTACGGCCGCACGACGCCGATCGCGCCGCGCAGCGAGCTGGCATCCACGAGCTCTCCCGCCATGTAGGCCTCGAGGCCGAACGGCGCGGCCAGATCGCGAAAGAACGGGTGACGCCGCCACTCGGCGTCCTCGAACAGATCGTTCGACCGGATCACGCCATGCCGGGTCGCAAGCAGGGAGTGGATCGGATCGGCGGACACCGCGGTGAACGCGATGTACTGGCTGACGAACGCCTCGGGCGCACCCGCTTGATGGACCTCGAACCCGCGGGGCGTCTGCATGAACACCCCGCCGACCGAGGCGCCCACGATGCCCGGGGCACACTCCATCACGGAATCGACCAGCTCCCGCACGGTCTCTGCGGATCTCGCCCGTAGCACGAAGTTCGCCAGCAACTCATCGCCTGCACGCTGAACCCGGCCAATTCCCATCGGGTAAGCGAATACCAACTCAGACAACCTCTTGCGAGTAGCCGTTTGTCTACTGCTCGTATGTTTCGCTGGGTGCACCGGGCGCCATCGTCGTCGACGGACGAGCGGCTGCGCGACGCATCAGGCGAACGCACCGCGCGCCTTCGCCGTGCCGCATAACGCTGCATCAAACGCAGCGCGGTTGTTCAGTGTCACCAGCGTCACACTCATAGCCGATTCTCGGCCATTCAACATCTGCTGCAATTGCATTATCTATTGACACTGTCCATGAATTGAATCAGCATCCTCACGAGTGCTCGGACGACACCGCGCTGCAACAGGCAGCGCGCGACCGGCGAGATGAACGACCACACGGTTCTGCGAGGCCCGTCATGACGATGGACAGACTCCCTGCGCCGGACTCCAGCTCGAAGCTGCACAGGCCGGCGTCGGGGCGGATCGCCAGGCCGGCCTCCGCGCGGGCCGCCCGGCTCGGCTCGGCGGCCGGTCGCCGGGCGACGCACGCGGCGGTGACCGGTGCAAACGCCCTGCCCCGGCTGCTGTCGGCGGCAGAACGCGCGCAGCGCCCGGCTGTCACCGGCGCAGACCGGTCGCAGATCATGCTGGGCCAGCGGGACACCCTGGTGCGCTGGCTGCTATCCGTACCCGCGGCTCCCGGTAGCATCGGTGGCGCGTCCGCTTCGGGGATCTGGCGTGCGCCGCCGGTCCGGCCGGCCGGGGAGGACGACCTCGCCGCGCAGCGCGCCCCGTGGCGCCGCGCCCAGAACCAGCACGCCGCGCTCGCCGCGCTCGCCGCCGGCCGCGCCGACCGCGGTCAACGCGACTTCCTGATCGAGGAGATCCGCCGCCAGGTCCCCGACGTCTCCTACCTGGCGCAGAGCACGGCCGGCGCCCGCACGGTGCTGTCGCTGATCATTCCGGGCAACCGCGCACTCGGCCTCAAGACGCTCAACGACCACGTCGTCGGCTACCAGATCAACAACTCGATGATCGGGCCGCAGCGCAACCAGGCGGTGAAGAATGCGTTCCTCGGTGTCCGCGACCAGCCCGCCGGCAGCTCGCCGTTCACGGTCGCGGAGCAGACCTACAAGCTGACGACGGTCACCAGTCCGCGGGTGCCGCGACAGCTCGGCGCTCCGCTGAGCGGCGCGCTGCAGACGATCGACCGCGACGTGCCGCCGGTCTACCAGCACGGCCTCGAGTACGGCCTCCACCACTGGCGCGCCGTGCACGAGCGAGCGCCAGACGCCTCCCCGGATCGCACCGAAGCGGCGCGGCGCGTGGTCAACATCGAGAACGCGCTCGCGCTGGTCAAGGCTCCCGGATTCCAGCTCGACTTCCAGTTCGGCCTGGCCGAGATCCATCGCGGCGCCGGCGGTGGGCCGTCCAGCTACGCGGCAGCGCTCGCCGCGCACATGCAATCGTCCCAGGCGGCGCTCATGCGCCGGGACCCCGGCGTCGAGCTCGCGCCCGGCGCCGACACCGACGTCGGTGACCCGCGCGGGCAGATCTACGATCGCGAGGCGTTCCTGCGGTTCTGCAAGCGGGGCGAGGCGCTCCGGCAGCAGGTCATCGAGCGCGGGAACACGCTCACCCATCATGGTCACGCATACCGCGTGTTCGCCGACCCGAAGGCCAGCCGCGAGGCCAACTTCGACGTCCTCCGCGACGTGCGCAAGGAGAAGATCCAGGCGGACGACCTCCCGGCGGGCCAGGCCGAGACCCTGGGCCTGTTCGAGCGCTACTTCGCGCACGCCAACGTGTTCGATAGCATCCGCCCGTTCACCAGCGCGGAGGCGGCACCGGTCAGTACACAGATCAAGCGTGCGCAGCGCCTGATCGACCGCCTGCAGGGCGAGAAACCGGTCAACGCGGCGGCGGTGACCCGGATCCTGCACAGCCACCCCGCCGCCAGCAAGATCGTCCCGACCATCGACACGGCCGCCGAGGCGGTGTTCTACAACGCCGAGCGGACTCGCACCCACCGCATCATCCTCAGCTGCGACGTTCGCGACATGGGCGTCGACGTGGTGCGACACTACGCCCACGCGATGCATCGGGTGGGACGTGCGCACGAGAACCCCGATCGCGTCGCGCTGCAGGCGTCGGACCGGGTGATCGAGTTCCGCCGGCGGGCGATCGCGCGCACGCGCAAAGGCTACGGCGAGCTCGTGGCGCAGGCGATCGATGATGCGCGGCGGCGTGGCAAGCACGCGCTGGCCCGCGAGCTCGAGGCCGAGCACCAGCCGTCGCTGCTGATGGGCGGCGATGAGATCACGCTGTCGGTCCACGCGGGGATGCGGCCCTACCTGCCCCGGCTCGCGGCCGTGCTGACGGATCCGGACGTCGCCCGCGCCCGCGTGGCGATCAGCACCACCGGAAGCGACCGCAGGGCCGCCGTGCAGGATCACATCGTCGCCCAGCAACGCGCGGACCCCGCGCACAGCGTGCTCAAGGACTTCGAGGCGGCGCTGCGCGATCTCGAGCGGGTGATGGACGCCACCCGCGATGCGGAGAGCAAGGACGGGGCCGCTGCCTGGCTCCTCGCATCGGGGCTGGGCCGGCTGTACGCCGAGAACGAGGGCGACGGCATCGTGCTCCGCCGCAACGACACCGGTGAGATCGTGAACCCCGACGAGCTGCGTCGGGGCATCGCCGAGATGAGGCAGCTGCTGGGCGGGGCCGCCACGGCGTCGTGATGGATCCGCTTCGCTCCGTGCGCCTGGACGCTGCGGGCTGACAGCGCTCGCCACCGACCGCCGCCGCCACAAGTCGCCGATCGGCGACTTGCACTGGAGCGCCCGGCGGCGAATATCATGTTTGCGAGAGGGCACGCCCCTGCATTCGCGATCTGCGCGGATGGCAGTCCACCAGAAACCCGTGCCCGGAGGTCGATCATGACAGCACAGCTCGCCACCCTCACCGCCGGCTCGCCGATGCGATCCTCGCTTCGCGTGCAGCGCCGGGCTTCTGCCGGCCGCACACCGGGCACCCCGCGCAGCCATCCGGCACGTGCCGGCCGCGACGGGCACGCAGCGATCCACGCGGCCGCCGCGCGCGGCACCGCGACGCCGTGGTCGGCGCTGCCGCATGCCGGCGCGATCCAGCGGTCGTTTGGCCGCCACGACATCTCGTCGCTCCAGGCGCACGTCGGACCGGCGGCGGAGGCCGCCGCGGCCGAGATCAGCGCGGATGCGTACACGATGGGGAACCACGTCGTGCTCGGCAGGCACACCGACCTGTTCACCGCGGCGCACGAGTCGGCGCACGCGTACCAGCAGCGCGCCGGCGTACGGCTCCCGGGCGGCGTGGGCTCGTCCGGCGACGCGCACGAGCGGCACGCCGACGCGGTCGCGGCGCGGGTCGCCGCGGGACAGTCGGCGGAGCCGTTGCTGAACGCCTACACGAGCCAGAGCCAGGCCGGCCCGCAGATCCAGCGCAAGACGTGGATCAACGACCGTCCCTCGCCAATAAAATACGCTCAAGGAGAAGGCCCCGGTATCCTGGCGTCGACCGATGCGGCAGGCAACCCACAGGAGCACAAGGTCTGGTTCGCCGAGCTGAAGAACGGCTGCGGGTTGGAGGTGGAGGCAAGGCTCTACGAGGACGATGACGTTCCAGGTTCGACGCCGTCGGTCCGCCCGTACTGGTGGGCGAACATGATGAGCGACCCCGCCACGGATGGCCCGTGGGTCTCGCGCAACGTCGTCCAGGGCCACCTGCTCAACGAACACCTGGGCGGCCCCGGAAACGACATGCGGAACCTGACTCCGTTCGCCAAGCAGACCAACTCACAGCATCACGCGAAGGTCGAAAAAGCCGCCAAGGCGATCAAGTTCAGCAAGAACCAGCACGGCGCGGGCAACGTTCTGCACTACCAGATCATGGCCGACTACTCGACGCATCCGCAACCGGCGTGGTTCGCCAACAAGATCCCGCTCACGTACCTGAAATACTTCGCAGGTGGCGTGAAGTGCTGGCTGCAAGCCTACGACGGCACCACGTTGCAGCCCACCGGTCAACTCTGGGAGACCGAGATCAGCAACGCGATCACCGGCCAGGGCTGACGAGACGCCATCATGTCTGCGCTATGGTCTGTAGAAGTGATCGCCAAGGGCGATCGTCGCGTCGTGCTGCGAGTCCACGCGATCCATCCGGACAGCGGCGAATTCTCCGACTCCCCCACGTTCTCGTTCCGGCTGATCTACGATCCTGCGTATCGCTACGGGGCGGGCCTGGTACGCGAGGCCACAGGTCCCCTGGGCGAGGCCGTGTCGCTGGAGCAGGTCTTCGACGACGCGTTCCTGGCCGCCCACGTCGACTGCTTCATTGCGCACGTGGCGGTGAGCGACGTGCGCAACGCGCCGCTCGACGTCGCGGCGCTGCACGACGACATCGATCGCGAGCTGTCCGCGCGCGGCGTCCGGCGCGACGACGGCGCCGCCTGGAGCGACGCCTGGCAGGACCGCTGGGACGCGTTCTGGGATGACCCGGCCCGGCTGCCGACCGCGACCTACGAGATCGAGGTGACCGAGCCGCGCTGGATCGCGCACTTCGCGCCGGGCGATCGCTGGGAGTCCGCCGCCTACTGAGCACACCGCGCTGACGGCGAGCTCGCCACCGAAGACGGCCCCCGTGTCGCCGATCGGCGACTTGCGCCGGCGCGCCCGGCGCGCACGACAGCAAATATCATGTTGCGAGAGGCACGTCATGCATTCGCGATCTACGCGGATCAGTCCACCGTGCCCGGAGGGTCGATCATGAGAACACAGCTCGCAACCTTGGCCACCGGCTCGCCGGCGCGATCCTGTCGGACGACATGGGTAGCCAGCACGCACGCGCGCTCGCCGGCGAGGTCATCGGCGGTCAGCGCTTCGCGTCGAGCTGGCGCTGCAGCAGGACCGGCAGCTTCTCGCGCACGATCGCGGCGTCGACCGTCGACAGGCAAGTATCGGCCTGGCGCGGGCCGGTTGCGCGCGCGCCGCCGCCGGCGATCCCGAGGAGATCGTGCTGCGGCAGGCGGAGCACGAAGATTTTCACCTTGCAGGAGGTGCCGTCAGTGGCGGGCGACAGGCTCGCAAGCTCGACGTGGAGCTCGACATCGGCGCCCGTGTCGGTGGAGACGGGCTGGCCGAACGGCGCCTCGATACATTGTGTGCGAAGACGTCCCGCGAAGCCGGACCGGGCGCTCCGCCGCCACACCGGGGGCCTTCTCGAGGGCGATGCTATCCTTCGCCACAACTCCATCCGTGTGATGCGCCGGGCTCGGGAGCCGCTCTACAACGATTGGGTCCGGCGGTGGCGATGACTGGACCGCGCTGTGCTCGACGCTGGCGCACTCGGCGCCAGCTGCTCGACCAGCGAGGTCACCTGGTCGAGCTCGAACCGCTGCAGGACGTTGTTGTCCTGGAGCCGGGTGATCAGCTCCTGGAGCTTGGTGACATCCGTCGGCCGGAACTTCATCTTCCCCTTCTTCGCCGCACCAGGTATCACACTCTCCAGTTTCTTGTAATTGTCGTTGAAGCTCTTCGCGCCTTCGACGCCCTTGTTGGCCAGCAGCTTGAGGAGCCGTTGCGCGGCGCCGCTGGTAGGCTCGGCGTGGGAGTATAGCTTGCCCGCCGCGTCCTGATCGCGCTGCAGCCCCTCGAGGCGCGCGCGCGCGATCGTGACCTGATCGTCGTCGGGCAGCTGTTCGAGCTTGGCGATCACGCGCTGCAGGTCATCGCGATTGAACTGGTAGCTCGAACCGGCCGGGGTGCCGAGGTACTCCTTGGGGGTGAGTTGGCCGGGCAGCTTCTCCAGCTTCTTGTACGCCTGATCGATGCGCTCCCGCCGCTTCTGGGCATCCGAGGACGACTGGGCCCCCGGGGCGGCCGATACCCGCGGCTTGCCGATGTCGTCGAGCGCGCTGAGCTCCTTGTTCAGGTCCTCGATCAGCTTGTTGCCGGCGCTGTTACCCATCTCATCGCGGATCGGCGCGCCGGTCTCGTCGTTGCCGTGGAGCCGCTCGAGCGCGTCCCAGGCGTCCTTGAGGGTCTTGGCCCTCGCGTCGACCTGATCACCCAGCTGCAGCATCGTCGCGACCCGCTTGTAGTTGGGCAGCGGGCCGGCGTACTTGGACTCGTACTCGGCCCTTGATAGCACGGCGCTGCTGTCGCCCCACGCCTCCCTGGGCTCGGGCGCCTTGGCGTATGCCTCGGCGCGGTCCTCGGCCGCGGTGCCGGCCCACGCCTCCATGCGCTCGGCCGCGTTGTTGCCGACGTCGTCGATGAACACGACGCGCATGTCGAGCAGCGCCATGCCCTCGAGGCTGCCGCTGCGCATGCCAATCGACACCGCGTCGTTCTCGCGGCTGAACAGCCCGCAGAAGTACCGCTGCCGCTCGCGTGTGTTGAGGTACTTGCCGTACTCCTCATGCTTCCAGAACTCGCCGAGGTACAAGATTTTGCTCTTGTCGCTCACCAGCTTCAGTGCGTCGCCCTCGCCGATCACCGGGTCGCCGACGAACACGAGCACCCGGTCGGAGAAGTTGCTGTGCAGCGTGCCGACGAGCTGCTCGATCATCTCGCGATGCGAGTCGAGCTCCTTGTGGGCGCCGCCCTTCTGGCCGCTCCAACGCCCCCACAGTATCGCGCACTTGCGGCCGAGGATCTGCTCGTCGAGCGCGCGCTTGTACTTCTTGATGTTGGCCTTGGCCTCCTCGTCGGGGGCGCTCTTCCCCAGCTCGAGCGGCTCGCGGAGCCGCTTCGCGGTCTCGACGTTCTTGAGTCCCTCGCCGATCGCCGTGGTCGCCGCGTGGGTCTCCTTGTTCCACGGTTTGACGGGGCCCGGCACGTGCTCGTTGTAGCGTTGACGATAGAGCTCCGCCGTGCCGCCGTACTTTTCCTTGAATGCGGACTTGCTGAACGTGATCTGGTCCTGTTGTTTTGCGGTGTCGAAGTACCGCGGCAGCTGATCCTCCGAGTGCTCGTCCTTGTGGTAAGTTCGCTTGTTCAGGAACGTCGGCCCGTACTTCTTCAGCAACTCCGGCGCTTGGTTCTCCGGGCCCTGCAGCCGTTCCTTCTCCGACACGTTCTTCTGCCAGCCGGCGAGGACCTTGATCGTCATCCGCTTGTCGGCGATCGGCGCCAGCGAGAGGCCGGTCGCGTCGCCGGTCATGTACTCGGCGACGCCGACCGACTTCCAGTCGTGCTCCTTGTATAGCTGGTACTTGAACACGTCCTTGAGAAACTTCCGTGCGCCGTCCGGGGTATCGTTGTACAGGTAGGTCTCCGTACCGAAGTTCAGCCAGCTCGTGATCCACTTGCTCAGGGCCTCCGTGCCGCTAAAGTCCGGGATCATGGCGCCCTCAGAGATCGCCTTGGGCTTGGAGTCCAGCACCGCTGCGTAGAGACCCTCGGCCCCGGACAGCACCCCGTGTCGACTCAACCACTCCCTCGCCTGGAGCTCGGTGAGCTCCTCCGGGCCGCTCGGCGCAACTGTCGGCGCACTGGACTTGCCGGACCAGGCCTTCTTCTTGCCCTTGCTCTCGGCCTCGCTCGGCGTGATCTGGGGCGACCTGAGGGCCGCTTTGCGCTGCACCACGTGCGTGCCGCCGGCGCCATGCCCGCCGGCGATCCCGCCCAGCGAGTCCTGGCTCGACTTGTCCGTCGCGAACGCCCTGGCACCCATGGCGGCGACACCGCGCGCGGCGGCCGCATCGGTGTGGGCCTCGCTGCCGACACCCTGGACCGCCCGCTGCGCCCCGCCGCCTCTCGGGAGGCCGTCGAGCAGCGGACCGGCCGAGCGCCCGGCGACCACCGCGTCGGCCACCGCGTCCGCGTGCAACTCGTACGCATCGCCCGCACTGCCCACGCCACCCGGCAGCTGCACGCCGCCCCGCTGCTGCACCACGTGCGCAGCTTCGTGGGCAACCGTATGGAGATCGGTCTGCCCACCGAGTACGACGTGATCTCCAGTCGCATACGCATGCGCACCCATCGCATCGGCGCTCGCCGCCGCCGCCGGTCCGATGTGCGCCTGGATCCCGGAGATATCATACTGGCCAAACAATCGCTGAATACGGTTGGCGAACGGCAGTGACGACGAAGCGGTTGCAACACCTCGCAACGCCGCCGCGTGAATATTCTCGTCTCCACGAGGTTCACCCACATGAGCACGAGCCGGGTGGCTTCGCCTCCCGCCGAGATCGCCGCCGCTGGCGAGTTTGAATTGCACACCAAGAGCAGGTAACGGCGGCGACCGGATCGAGGTGCTCATGCCCGCCAGCGCGTCGCGCATCCTGCGATTGCCGATCAGCGAGGCGAGCTCGAGGGTAGCCGGTGATACGGCGGGTCTGTGAGCCGGCGAGCCGGCGGGTCTGGGAGCGGGCGATACGGCGGATCTGGCAGCCGGCGAGCCGGCGGCGAGGGTAGCGAGGTTTGCTTTCATGATTGACCTCCGAACGCTGTCCTCATCGAGCATATCCGACGGAAATCAGCTCGGCTCGATCTCAATGTCGGAATCGGCTGGCCTTGCCATTCGAACAGTAGCCAATCGACTACTTGTGCCAGGGCGCTCGTGTTGCAAGTATGCAATCGAACGTCCTGACAGGAACCAGCAGCGCGCTGCGATCATAGAAGCGCTCCACGGCATCCGGGAGATCGGCGAGTACGATAAAACGATGCCAGATGTGCAGAAGGACCCCGAGGATCGCGTCGAGCGGCCGTACTGGCGCCAGGCCGACAGCCGGTGGGAGCTGGTCCCCCTAGTCCAGAGGCCTCTTGCAGCCCGAGAGCGTGCAGCGCCGGCAGCGCCTTGGTCAGGCGCGGCTCGGCCTCGTGCCAGAACAGGTTCTCCAGCGCGTCAACGACGTGCTGCTCGCCGCCTCCACGCAGATCATCGCGAGCACCTTCACGGCGGTCACCGTGTCTCGCGCCGCGGCCAGGTAGCCAGCGACGACCTCAGGGACGCCGAGCGCTGGTATGCCGGCTACGGCAGGAGCTCGTCCAGTCCCGGCAGCACCTTGGCCAGGCGCGGCTTGAGCTCGCCCCAGAACCGCTTCTCCAGCGCGTCGGCGACGTGCTGCTCGGTCGCCTCCACGCGGATCATCGCGAGCACCTTCACGGCGGTCACCGTGTCACGCGCCGCGGCCAGGTACGCCGCGCGCTGTGGCGCATCAGAGGCTGCGGCCGCCTTGGCGGCCAGCTCGGCCAGGTCCCTGGCGCGCTGTTCCAGGAACGCCTTGTCGTCCGGCTTCCAGAGATCGGCCTTGAGCTGGGTCCCGGCGTCCTCCAGGGCCCGCCTTGCATCTTCGAACGTGGGCATCGCAGTCTCCTTGCTAGTGGTTTTCCGTGGGGCCGTTCGACCCGGCGCGCGGCTGATCCGCGCCCGGCACATGGCTGCCGAGCCATGTCTTGCAGTCCGCGGTCCAGTCGGCCGAGCTCGACTTGCTGCACCGGCACGCCGGCGAGTCGTCGGCGGACTTCTTGTCCGCGACGTCGATCGCGCACGGTAGCAGCGCATCCATCAGGACCAGCTGCTTCTTGATCACGGCGTCGAGCGGGGTGTACTGGCCATCGGCCCGCCCCGGCAGAGATGCCGCGTATTCCCGCACGGACATCGGGACGCCCGAGCACGCAGCCACGGCGCCGACAAATGCGATGAGGGTGTATCGATTGCTGACCTTCACATCATCTCCTTGATGGAATCCATGTTGCGATTCCCGCGGTGGCGCGCAAGTAGGCAATCGGCGACTTCCGGTCATGCGAAGCAAGGATCGCGATCGCCGCGGACGCGCGTCATGCGCGCTTGCCGTCCTTGGCCAGCTCGCGGCGGACGGCGCTCGCGAGGTCGTCGCCGGTGATCGGCCGCTCGCCCTCGGCGATCGCGGTCAGCGAGACCAGCCGGATCGCGTTCATGATCGCGCCGCCGGACAGCTCGTGCGCCTCGGCGAGCGCGGCGAGGTCGACGCTCGGATCGAGGCGCGCGCGCGGCGACATGCCGCGCTGCCACAGCGCCAGGCGCTCGGCCGGGCGCGGCAGCGGGAAGTAGATCACCGACTCGAAGCGGCGCGTGAACGCGGGATCGAGGTTGTCGCGCATGTTCGAGGCCAGGATGACGACGCCGTCGACCGTCTCGATCCGCTGCAGCAGGTAGGCGACCTCCTGGTTGGCGTAGCGGTCGTGGGCGTCCCTGGTCTCGGTGCGCTTGCCGAACAGCGCATCGGCCTCGTCGAAGAACAGGATCCAGTCCTGGCGCTGGGCGCGGTCGAACACCCGGGACAGGTTCTTCTCGGTCTCGCCGATGTACTTGGACACCACGAGCGAGAGATCGACGCGGTAGACGTCGCGGCCGCAGGTCCTGCCGAGCAGCGCGGCCGTCAGGCTCTTGCCGGTGCCGGGCGGACCGTGGAACAGCGCGCGGTGGCCGGCGCGCAGGCGTGCGGCCATCTGCCAGTCGTGCAGCAGGGTATGGCCGTGGCGGAGGAACGCCTCGATCTCGCCGAGCTGCTTGCGCGTGCCGGGGTGCAGGACAAGGTCGTCCCAGCCCAGCGCGGTGTCGAGGCGCTGCGCCGGGAACTCGGCGCCGAGCACCGGGCGCGGCCGGCGGCCGAGCGTGAACAGGCTCAGGTACTCGGGCGAGATCCGCAGCGCCGACTTCATCGGCGACGGGTCGCGCCCGGGAGCGGCGGTGGCCAGGCGCAGGACGTCGCCGCGGATCAGCGGGTGGTCGGGATCGAGCAGCTGCGCGACGGCGAGCCGGGCGTCGAGCGCGTCACCGCCGAGCACGAACGCCAGCGTCTCGCCGGTCGGCTCGAAGTCGTCGTCGATCCGGGATCCGCCGAACTCGGTGAACCGGCGGTCGAAGGTCGAGTTGCGGGTGAAGAACACGTCGAGCAGCTGCGGGCGCAGGTGCGGGACCAGCGCGAGGACCAGCGCGACGCGCTCGACCAGGCCGAGCGGCTGATCGCGCAGGAAGCCGGCCCACGGCGACGGCGACGCGCCGTGATCGGGCGGCGGCGGGTCGCCGGCGTCGGGCCCGTCGGGGGCACCGGCGGTCGCGGCATCGCCGGATGGGAAGTAACGGCGCAGCCGGAGATCGAGCAGGCGGACGAACCACCCGAGCTCGCGCTCGAGGTCTCGCAGGCTGGCAGCGGCGATCTCGTCGCGATCGCTCACCACTCCACCCGCAGCGGCCCGGGCATCCAGGGCAGCCGGACCCAGCCCCATGACCACGGGAACTGCTTCAGCACGGCGTCGTGCGGCCGTCGCTCGACCTGCAGCAGCCAGGCGCCGTCGCGCGCGCCGAGCACGCCGGGCCGCGCGAGGAACCCGGCGCGAAGCTCCGGAATCGAGGGCTCGTCCAGCGCGGGGACGCGGTCGATCACCGCGGCGAGCAGGCGATCGCCCTCGGCGAGCTGCTCGGGGGCGAGCGGGCGATCGAGCACGAAGCCGGATGCGAACGGCCGGCCGCACAGCAGCTTGGCGAGCGGGAGGCGGAACTCCAGCGGCGCGGGGTCCGCGGTCGCGAGGCTGTCGACCAGCGCGACCGCCTGGAGCTGGGCGGCCTCATCGAGGAACCGCCGGCCCTCGGCCAGGACGCCGGCGCGGAGGAAGAACCGCTCGAGGAACGGCCACAGGATCACCAGGCCCGCGTCCTCGACGTAGAGCTCGTCGAGCCCGGCCGGCGCGCCGCGATGGACGGCACGGCGCGCGGCCGGATCGGCCGGCACCGCCAGGGCGCGGGGTCCGCGGGCGGCCACGCGCGGCGGCACGGATACGCCCTCGACGCGGGGCTGCGCGGGCGACCTCGGCGGGTCGAGCGGCGCCGGATCGTCCTGCTGCGAGGGTCGAGGCTCGTCGTCGATCCCCTGGGCCGCCGCGGAGCTCGCTGCCACCGTCGCGGCGTGGACCGGCGGAACATCCGACGACGGCGCCGGGTCGCGATGGACGAGGTCCCGCGCGCGAGCTTGCGGCTCGTCGAGCGGCGTCTGCTCGGCTCGCTGCCGGCGTCGAGCTTCGTCGACGACGACGCGCGGGTTGGCGGACGGCTGGCCGGCGGACCGCGTCCCCTCATGGAGATCCGGCCGCCCCGACGCATCGCGCTCGCCGCTACGAGTTGCCGGTGGCAACGGTGGCGCTGCGCTCGGGTCGCGGATCGGTTCGCCGGTTCGCGAGGGCCGCGGATCGGCCCGCGCGCGCTCGATGAGCGCCGCCAGCGTGTTCCGGCCGCACAGCCGCGCGATCCGGTCCAGCGCCCCGGGGTCGCGTGCGATGCGCGCCAGCAGCGTCACCAGATCGGCCCCGGCCTCGGCGCTGGCGCGCGCGAAGTGACGAGCCACGACCTCGCGATCCGGCGGCGCCCACCATGGCAGGCTGCCGGTGAGCGCGAACGTCTCGAGGAGCTCGAGCGAGTCCCGGGCGCTCCGATCGCCGCCGATCCTCCGCCGCAGCGCCTCCTGCAGCGCCGCGCGCAGCGCCGGCTCGAGCCGGGCGACGAACGCATCCTCCAGATCGTCCGCCGCGAGGCCCCCCAGATCGAGATCCAGCCGGTCGATCCGGACCGGCGCCTCGCTTGCGTTCAGCTCGCTGCACACGCGATCGAGGACGGGCGCGATGCGTGACCCGTAGATCCGGCCGATCCGCTCGAACAGCGCGCGGGCGAGCGCCGCCTCGCCGGTGTGGAGCTCGACCTCGCTGCGGTTGATGCGATGCATCGCCATCCGCGGTTACCCCGCGCTGCCGGAGGCACTGCCGGAGGCGCTGTCGGCGGCGCTACCGGACGAGCTGTCGGCCGCGCTGCCGGACGAGCCGTCGGCGGCGCTGCCGGACGAGCTGTCGATCGGGTCGGCCGTGACGTCGACCGTGATCTCGACATGGCGCTCCACGGCGAGCGCCGGATCGTCGGTGCGCGTCGCCGCCAGCGTGAACACGGTGCGCTGCGCGACCGGCCCGGTGGGCAGCGCGATCCGCGCACCGCTGCCGACCTGCGCGTCGCCCACCGGCTGGCCATCCTGCAGGAGCCCGTAGCGCTCGCCCTGGCGGCTGGTCTCGATCACGATGTCCGCCGAGGTCCCACGCGCCACGGGCGCCGGCGCGGTGACCGCCGGCAGATCGTCGAGCACGGCGGTCCGATCCAGCGGGACCGCCAGGCCGCTCATCGCCTTGCGCGCCACGACGCGGAGGATGCTGCCGGCGGGCAGCAGCGCGGTGTCGAGCAGCGGCGCGGCGGGCGGCGTGGTGGCCGGGTCACCGGCGGGGTCCAGCCGATCGCGCGGGACCACGGCGTCGACCTCGATCCGCAGCTGGCCGACGCCCTTGTTGATCTGCTCGCTCTGATCGTCGCGCTGATGGAAGTACGCCGGCCGGCCGATCGGCTGGGTCTGGCCGTCGAGGCAGAACTCGTAGAACACGCCCGGCTGGCCGCCGGTCACCCGCAGCGAGCCGGTGGTCGCGCCGGCCGACATCTCGACCTCGAGGTGCAGCGCCGGCGCGGGGTTGGGCCGGGCCAGCAAGGCGAGCGCGGCGTCGAGCTGTATCGCCGACGGGATCGCTTCGGACCCGGTGCCCAGCCGGCCCATCTGGTGCTGCTTGGTCGCCTGCACCAGCAGGAACGCGTCGTCGGTGCCAGGCGCGCCGATCGCCAGGTCGAGCGCCCCACCGTTGCCGGCCACGGCGTCACCGACCGGCGCGAAGCCGGCGAGATCCTGCCACGGCGTCGGCCTGGCGGGTCGCTGGACCCGCACGGTCTGGCCATCGCCCGGCACGTCGATCGTCGGGATCTGCGCGCCGGCGTCGAACACGAAGTCGGCATCGCGCACGCGGCTGCGGTGGACACGGTACGCGGCCGACGCCTGGGTCGCTCCCAGCTGCAGCACGGCCGCGCCGCCGTAGGCGACGACCGGCGGGACCAGCTGTGCCGGCACCGCCGGGTTGGCGCGGACCCGCAGCGGCAACACGACGTCGAGGATCGCGAGGCCGGTGCTGGGATCGGCGGCTGCGCCCACGGTCTTCTGGCCGCGGATGCGCAGATCGATGTCCTCCCGGATCGCCACGGTGCGCAGCACGATCCGCCCCGACGTACCGACGACGTCCTGCGCCGACACCACGTGGTGCCTGGTGACGTCGCTCAGGTCCGCCGCGTCCTCGATCAGCGTGTAGGTCACGCCCTCCTGGCTGGCGGGGATCTCGACCTCGGCCTGCACGCCCCAGTCACCGAGCCGCGCGTCGCCCGGCCGGGGGTTGTCGATCCGCGGATCGAGCAGCGGCAAGAGGATGTTCGCCACGAGCAACGCATCGACGCCCTCGACCACGTGAACCACGGTGCACAGCCACGCCTCGCGGCGGAGCTCCGGCGTCTGGGCGCCCTCGCGCTTCACCGCGAGGACCCGGTAGCTGGTGTCGACGTCGATCAGCGGGGAGACGAGCACGATCGGCCCGCCGGTTCCATCGACGGTGATCGCCGCGCCGCCATCGAGGATCGGCTGGCCGGTGTCGCGGTCCCGGAGCTCGTAGGTCACGCCCTGCTGGCTGAACGCGAGCGTGATCTTCGCCCGGCCGCCGGGCGCAACGACGACCCGCTCGGGCAGCGGCAGGTCGCGCAGCGGATACGTGCGGCCGAGCCCGACCTGCTGGCCCTGGGCATCGACGTACGACAGCGCATCGATCACGCGGTCGCGCGCGTCGCGGAGCTGGAGCTGCTGGATCGCCGGCATGATCGCTCCCCGGAACCGGGTCTCGCGGTACGTGCGGTAGGCGGCGAGGAAGCTGTCCCAGGCGGCCTCGAACGCGGCCCAGTCATCGACGCCGCCGGTCGTGCCGAACCAGTGCAACCGCACGGTGAGGTGCGCCGGCGTCTCGGCGGCGAGGGTCTGCGCGACGAACGACTCGAACCCGGCGTCGGCCTGCGCGGGCTCCTCGAGCACGACGCTGATCGCCAGCGACCAGGGATCGGCGCCGGTCACGCCCGCGAGCAGCGGGACCTGGGGATCGCCCTCGTCGGCGAGCTGGGCCAGATCCTCGACGACCGGCCGCAGCAGCACGTGCTCCACCACGTGGAGCCGCACCGGATCGCACAGGCCCAGCTTGTGGCGCAGCCGGTCCTCGTAGCCTCCGGCGACGGCGTCGGGGGCGCCGTGGCGGCTCAGGTCGTAGCCCGAGCCGCGCGCGCGGCTGAGCCGCGGGTAGTCGCGCAGCAGCGCGCGCCGATCGGCCACCAGGAGGTCTTCGGCGCTGCTCGCCGGCCCGTCCGCATGGATCCGGGGGTGGTCGCCCACCTCCTCGGCGAACCGCGCCAGGAGGTGCGCCAGGAACCGATTGCATCGCACGAGCGGATCGCCGGTCTCGATCGCGGCATCGAGCCAGCTGCGGTGGGTCGCCGGATCCTCGAGCTGGAGCTCGTCGAGGCCCAGGCGTGCATCCTCGACCGGCAGCGCGAAGTAGGTCTGCGGTGGGCGCCGGCGGGCGACAGCAGCTCGCGGGCATGGGCGAGCTGGGCCAGCACGCTCGCGAACAGCTGATCGAAGATCAGGAGGTAGGCCGCGAGCTGGCGCGCCTGGGCCCGTCGCTCCGGGGTGGCCGACGACGGAAGCCCGAGCGGTCCGACGCCGTAGGCGGCCGGCAGCTGGTACTGGATCGACCGGGAGCGCGTCAGGTCGCGCTGCCGTGGCGCCGGGGCTCCGGGGTCCTCACCAGCCGCGGCGGCAGCCCGTCTCGCGCGATTTGCGTCGCGGCGAGCGCGCACGGCGTCGGGGTCGACGCGCAGCGAGAGGTCGTCGTGGAACAGCGTCACCTCGGCGGCGGGCGCCAGCGCGGCCCCGGTTCCCGCCGGGATGTCCAGCGCCCAGCGGATGCCGGCCGATCCCGGGAGCACCAGCGACCGCACGGCCTTGACCGCCGGGATATCGAGGATCGCGTGCAGCAGGTCGGACACGTACAGGGTCCGCCGCTGCGCGGGCAACTGCTCGACGAAGCCGTGTGCGAGCAGCGGTCCCTCCAGGAGGTCCTCGAGCGACCGGCCCTGAGCGCGCGCCTCGGCCGGGCCGAGGAACCGGACGCTCGGCGCCAGGTAGCTCTCGATGCCGTCGAGGATGTCGGCCATCAGCTGCGCCGGATCGTCGACCACGCCGACCTCGACCGCGGCGCGCAGGTCGACCTGGGTGACGCCCACGAGCGAGACCGCGAGGTCGCTGCCCAGCCCGCGCCCCGCGTGCAGCCGCTCCGCGACCTGCGTCAAGGCGGCTTCGCCGGAGATCTGCTCGGTGGTCTGCACGACCACCCGATGCAGCCCGCGCATCTGCACCGGCGCTGCATCGCTGACGGCCGAGCCGGCGCGCAGCTGGAGCTCGGCGCTCGCGGCGTCGTGGTAGAACGGCAGCTCGGAGCCGATGTCCTCGACCCAGGCGTTGCCGATGCCGTCGATATCGAGCGCCACCTTGCGCAGGTCCGCCGGCGTGACCGGATCGGTGGGGAAGATCGCCTCGGGGCCGGGCAGCCCCGGATCGCCGCCCGCCAGGAGCTCCGCCATCGGATAGGCGATTCGATAGCCGAGATCGGTGATCGCATAGCACAGCTGCTCCAGGATCGTGATCCCGGGGTCGTGGGTGTTGAAGTCGGTCCACTGCGCGCCCGCCACCCGGCCGAGCAGGCTCAGCCCCTCGTCGCGCAGGCGTGCGTAGTCCATCGAGACATGCTCGAACGGACCGGTCGGAAGCGTCGGGAAGCTGGTCATGACTCCTTGTTCCCTACGCGGAGCGATACCGCGCGAGTTTGCAGTAACTTTGCAGCGCGCCTGTCAAGGTCTCGACGCCGCGTTTCATTCTAAAGTCGGAAGAGGTGACATTGTTGGTCGCCGTGACGGCGCCGCACCAGATAGATGCATATGGATGATCGTCGATGTTGCAAGGCATCCGCGGCTCGTTCGCCGACGTATTGACAAACTCGAAGCCTCGACCCGCGAAGCTGATCGGGACCTGGCTCGCGACATCGCCGGCCAGCTCTGCCTTCAACAACGCCTCGATCTTTCGATTCAGATCGTCCAACATGTCTTGTCCTTGCCTGCAATGCACACTCTTCCGGATCGCCGAGCGCAGCAAGTAGTCGAATGGCGACTACGCACTCATCAAATCATCATCCGAATGCCGTCTTGTCGTTCAATCCTGCCGAGCTTCTGATACTCGTGATGCGCAGCGTGGAGCACGTGGCGCTGGGCGATGAGCGGGCCCTCGGCGGCGGCGAGGTTCGCCGCGGCGAGCACGATGTTGCGGATATGGGCGCCAGCGAACTCGAAGCGCCCTGGCGAGGTGGCCGAGATCGGGCGCGTGGGGCGCCTCGGCGGGCCAGCTCGTTCTGCAGCTCGGCCAATCGTTGCTGGAGACGTTCGCGCAGGTCGATCCTCGTGCATCTCTTTCATCACCAGCCGGGATTGCTGGTCAGCGCCCACAGTACCGTGCCATCATTCCGGTACTTGACCAAGTTGCCATCGTTCTGGAACCTCCAATAGCCCCTGTCGAAGTAGATGGTGAACTGTCCACTGTTCTCGAGTACCGCGCGCTGCTTGGTGCCGAACCACACGCGCAGGTTGTGTATCGGGTTGAGCTGGAGGGTTTCGTAGGGGGCCGGAACCGAACCGAACCAGTCGCCATTGCCGATCCCGATCTGCCCGAGCTTGCCACCTGATGCCGCCAGGTTGTTTGCGACAGCAACCGGGCCGGCGAAGTACGCCGAGCCGTCGCCCAGGGCGATGTACGCCTGGAGGGCGCTGTTCCCGATGAAGCCGATCGAGTTGCCGGGAAGATTCCCGACCGCCGAGTCGATCTGGCGGTGGTAGATTCCATAGTTACTGGTAGTGGAGCCGACGGCGACATCGCGGTAGATCCACGCGTCGCGATCGTTCCCCGGTGACTGCAGGCAGACGTTGGACGCCGGATTGACCGTCCGGTAGTCGTTGAGCACCAGGTCGTACCGACCGCGGAACCCGTTGGCCTGCGCGGTGCCGGCCACGTCCAGGGCGACCTGCGGCGTGTTGGTCCCCACGCCGATCTGGCCGGTCGCCGCGTCGACGAACAGCCGGGTCTTGCCCGTGCCGTCGGTGATGCCGAGGCCGGGCTTGCTGGTGGTGGCCGCGTTCGCCGGATCCTGTGCGGGGTTGAGGCTGATCATCCAGTCGGGGTTGGCCGCCGGATAACTGGCAAACAGCCGCAGCACGCGCTTCTGGTCGCCGGGCGCGGCGATCACGCTGAGCGCCTCGCCGTCCGGCTTGAACACGCCGTCCTGCGCCTGGTTGAGCTGCGAGTCGACCAGATCGGCGAAGTTGCCCTCGGTCGGGATCGCGTTCTTGACGAAATAGGACTTGAGATCGGTGCGGTTCTTGGTCGCCATGTTGTTCACCCCACGATGAAGTCGAGCTCGATCCGCGCGTAGTGGATGCCGGTGAAGCTCGTCTGTTGATATCCCGCATCCGGGATGATGTCGAAGTAGTGCTGCTGGGCCGCGACCAGCACCTGGTCGGGCCGATCGGCTGCGACGTGGTAGTCGCCCACCACCGGAGGCACCAGATCGAAGTCCGTGCCGTCCAGGCTGCGGAACAGCTTGATCTCGGCGACGAAGTCGACGTCGTCGCGCCGGTCGATGAAGTCGACGATGCTGTTGGCGTAGATCCGGCCGCCGATCGTCAGCTCGGCGCCGTCGTCGAACGCCCACGGCGACAGGAACCGGATCAGGTCGTCGTTCAGCCGGCGCTGCGCGAAGCCCGCGTCGATCCCGGCGCGGAACCGGACCCCGATCCGGACCTGCACGGCGACGTAGCGCGCGTTGCGGACGCGGATCCGCGCCGCCGCCGGCGCCCGCTCGACCAGGTAGGTCTGGATGTCGGCGAGCAGGTTGGCCGGCGCCCGGGGAGCGAACGTGTCGCTCGGGTGCAGCTCGCGGATGTCGGGGATCACGATCACGTCGACGCCGCCGGCGCTCGACAGGCACCTGGCCTTGTAGATCTGCCGGAAGCGATGGAGCACGAGGCGCTCGTGGTCCCACGCGGTCAGCGCGCGCATCTTGTGGCGGAGCCGCTCGCTGACCCGCGTGTCGAGCAGCTCGGGAGGCTCGGCCGGCCGGCCGCCGAACGAGGTGTACGGCTGGTCGACCTGCGCGATGCGCGCGTCGGGATCGACCAGGCGCTCGATGGCGCCGACCGGCAGCGGCTGGTCGTAGTGCGCGGCCGCGTTGCCGCGATCGTCGAACCGGACCGCGACGGCCTGCGCCTGGATCGCCACGAGATCGCAGACGCTCGTCGGGTTGCGCGGGAGGGTGAGACGCAGCCAGTGCAGCTCCGGCGGCAGTCGGCTGCCGGTCGCCGCCGCGGGGAGCGCGAGCTCCACGATGCCCGCGTTGCGCAGTCCCCGCGTCGCGTCGTCGACGATCCCCGAGCCGGACAGGTCCTGGAAGCGATCGCCGTCGAGGTACGACCAGGTGACCGCGGCCGGTTCGAGGTCCGGATCCGAGGTCCCCTCGGCGGCCTGCAGCAGCACGGCGAGGTGCTGCGGCGGCTGCAGATCGCGCACTCCGATGTACAGCTCGCCCGCCGCGTCGTAGCGCGGCAAGAAGCTCGGCAGCGCGGCGTCGATCGGGCAGGCGCCGAACGGATGGATGTGCAGGATCTGGTGGTCGGCGGGCGCCGCGGTGGCGTCGATCTCGACCGAGGTGGCGTACGCGACCCGCAGCGTCTTGATCGTCGGTGTGTACGGCGACTCGACCCGGTACGCCGCCGCGTCGGCCGCCGTCTTGACGGTGCCAGCGGACATCGCGACGGCGAGCTCGCGGGCCTTGGCGGCTGCCAGCGACGGATAGGCCACGTGCCCGAAGTCCACCGGGGTGAGCTCCCAGCGCAGGTAGCGGCCCGCGAGCCGGACATCGCTGGCCGGCGCGAGATCGGCGCGGCCGTCGTACGTGAAGCCCGGCGACGTCTGCTGGATCGCAGCCGGCACGTTGGCGATCGCGACCGCGCTCGTGGCCTGGGTCTTGCCGGCCTGGTCCTGGAACAGCGACAGATCGGCGAGCACGAGCTCGAAGCCGCGATCGATCAGCGCCACGCGTGCCTTGAACACGCCGCTGTCCGCGGTGAGCCCGGGATAGTTGACGTAGTAGTCCTTCAGGGCGCCGGCCGGCAACCCCATCCACTCGACGTCGAACCGCAGCGTGTCGAGGCGCGCGCGGACCAGCTCGGGGTGATCGAGGTACATGCGCGCGCCGACCGCCGTCTCGCTGCCGAACGGCTCGAACGGCTTGCGCGGGTCGAGCAGCTGATCGTCGTGCTGCAGGCGCAGCCCCGCGAGCCCCGCGACCTCGACCTCGAGGTGGACGGCGGTCAGCACGAGCGGCGTGAACGGATCGATCGCGCTCTGCCATTCCTTGGCAGCGGTGTTCCAGCGCGGCCGCAGCGACAGCCGCAGCACCGGCCAGCTCGGGCGCTCGCCGTCGAGCGGTGCCAGCGGATCGACGGTCGGATCGACGATCACCTGGAGTTGCAGCGCCGGGCGGTTGGTGTCGCCGATCCGCGCCGCGCCGCGCAGCGACTAGTAGTCGTCTCCGGCCGCGCCGGTGGCGAGCCGCGCGGTCGCCAGGCTCAGGCCGATCCAGCCCTTGGCCGTGCTCACCTCGATCGCGAGCGCGGCCTGGAGCGCGCCGATGAGCTTGTCGCCGCTGCGATCGCCCGCGCCGAGGCCGAGCGCGGCCAGGAGCACGCCCTGCTCCGCCGTGCCGAACCCGTCGCCGCGCAGCCCCAGGGTCACGGTGAGCGTGCGCGTGCTCTCGTTCAGCGACAAGAGCGGCGAGCGCAGCGCGCATCCCAGCGTCGCGCCACGCGGCTGCGAGGCGTCGGCGAGCGGCCGCTTGCCGAACGTCTTCCAGCCCGGGGCCGCCGCACCGTCCTTGACCTGCGTCGCGTCGTCGTACGCGTAGACGTTGTGGACCTCGATGCGCTGCGCGACCGGCACGGGGAGCTTCTGGACATCGCGCCACGCCAGCTCGAACAGCGTATCGGCGTCGCTCCAGTCGAAGCCGAACATCGGCTGGCCGGTGGCCAGCGCGTCGCGAAACCGCGCGAGCAGGTCGAGCTGCGACCGGTTCAGATGGCCGGCCAGCTGCGGCTGCGCGTCGGTCCACGCCAGCGGCGCGGTCGCGCCCAGCACGAAGCTCGCGACCGCGTCGAACGCCGCGGTATCCTGTCCGCCCGCCCGGACCGCGACCAGCTGGGCCACGCAGGCGACGCGCAGCTTCTCACCGTAGGCATCGGCGAGGATCCGGTCGGCGTCGCTCCAGTCGTAGGCCTCGCTGCGCGGGTCGCGGCTGATCTTCTCGGCGAACGCGACCAGGACCGCGATCCGCTCGACGGGCATCGCCAGGTGGGCCTCGAGCCGGCGGAGCAGGTCGTTGTAGTCGTCGATCCCCGTCGTGCCGGATGGCCACGGCGGCGGCCACGCGGACCCCAGCGCGGTGGCGAGGTTGCCCGCAAAGTCGGTGGCATCGCCGGGCGGGAGCGACCACGCCAGCACGCCGCGCTGCCGCCGGCCGGCGCGACCGAGCAGGCGGTTGATCTCGGCCCAATCGGCGTCGATCCGCAGCTTGATCTGCATCGCGGCGACGAAGTTGTCGAAGCCGACGGCGCTCAGGCGGCTGTCGATGTACGCGCGCACCGCGGGATCGGCGCGATACGTGTACAGGTCATCGACGCTGTTGACCTGCGGCAGGCCGTCTGCGGTGAAGTCGAGCGGGCCGACGCGCGAGGTGAGGTTGCCCAGGAAGTCGCGCGGACTGCTCGGGTTGACGGCGCCGAGCAGGCGGTTGATCGCGGCCCACTCCGGGTCGGCGGCGCGGCGCCGCGCGACCAGCTGCATCATCGAGCGCAGCTCGTGGTGCTCGAGGTAGAGCGACTTCGGGGCGAAGTCGATCACCCCGCGCAGGCCGACGAGGAACGCAGCATCGACCGGCTGGGTTCCCCACAACGGCACGGGGTCCCCGGGGCCGGGCGATCCGAGCGCGATCGCCAGCGTCCCGCCGAGCGCCTGCGAGGCGGTCAGGCTGCGATCGGCCCGCACGTCGGAGATGCCGGTGATCCGCCGGTCGACGAACACCGAGCGGACCTGCGCCACGGCGGCCCGGTTGACGACGAGGTCGCGCTCGGTGCGATAGATCTGCGCCACGCCGCTCACGTCGCGCCCGGCCTGCAGCTCGGTGCCGGCGGGGAGCAAGACCTCGGCGACGCCGGACCGCACGCCGAGCACCACCGTGGCGCGGTCCGGCGTCGGCGGCTCGGGCCGGGCCTGCAGGAGATCGCGGTAGTAGTAGTCGAGGTGGCGGCGCGTGAAGCCGTTGAGGTGATCGCGCGCGTGGGCCAGGAGCTCGACGAACGTCAGCAGCAGCGCGAAGTGCGGCCGGCCGAGCCAGCGCGCCCGCTCGCCGGTGAACCGCGTCGGGTCGGTGACGTACGCCGCAATGTCGGCGAGCGAGAGGTCCGCCCGGCGAACGAAGTCGGCCCACGTCCCGGTGGTGCGCACGCCGCCGGTCTCGGCGTCGCCCTCCAGGAAGCGGAGCTGGTCGGCGTACGCCTGGACGAAGCCGAGCACATCGGTCCGGGTCCGCTCGTCGATCGGTGCCTGGCCGGGGTCAAGGGCGGCCAGGCGCCGCGAGCGCTGGCTGGTGCCATCGCGGCTGCCGGGCTGGAGTGCAGTCGAGCGCCTGGACATGATCACACTCCCGTGAGCTTGGTGTTCGTGGTGATGAACATGCCGGTCCCCTCGTATCGCCGCGTGGAATCGGTGTCCGGGGGTGCGGGCGGCTTCGGCTTCATGGCCGGGGTCTGCACCACGAACTCGGCGTCGAAGCTCTTGCCGACGAGCAGCACCGCTTTCCCTCCGCTCGAGGTCTTGCGGGCGATCTGATCGTCCTCCAGCTTTTTGATCTGCAGCGTGCCGACCCCCGGGATCGGGTACGACGGCGTCGTATAGATGCAGCCCGGCACCAGCACGGTCTTCTCGTCGCCCGCGACGCACAGCTTGCTGCTGTGCAACGTCGTCGGACCGCTGGCGGCCAGCGTACCGGGCCGGACCGCGACCATGGCTACCCCGAAGCCCGGGATGAAGTGGGCCTGGTCGCCGTCGATGAGGACGTAGCTGGACATCATAGCCCCGGCGCGACGGCCTCGTTGAGGTAGAACGGAAACACCAGGTTGTAGCGAGAGTTGGTGCCGCGAATGGCGTAGTCGATCCGGATCTGCAGCACGCCAGCCTCACTGGCGGCCGTGACGTCGACCGCGCGCAGATCGACCCGCGGCTCGTTCGCGAGGATCGCGTCGTAGACCAGGCTCGTCACCCGGTTGATCAGCGACGGGTTGATCTCCTCGAACAGCGCGCCATCGAGGCTCGCCCCGAAGCTCTCCTGCATCGGCCGTTCGCCCTGGCTCGTGGCGAGCAGGATCTGGAGCGACTGATGGACGTCGGCGGCGTCGGACACCATCGCGACCTCGGCCCCGCCCGCGGCGAACCGGGGCGGGAAGCTCCACCCGGTGCCGAGGAAGCTCGGCGCAGCCTGCGCTGGCGCGGTCACGCGGCGTGCTCGCGATCTGCGCCGGTGGGTCGCGGCGTGGCCGCTTGATCCTCGAGCTGCTTGCGGGCGCGCTCCTGGATCCGACCGATCAGCGCGTACACCTGCGCGAACGGCAACGCACCGAGGGCTTCGAGGATCAGGTTGGTTTCTTCGACGGTCAGATCGAGCTGGATGTTCTTCATGGCCGGGACACTGTTCATGGCTGCGGTTCGTCCTGTGGTTCGAGAGGGGTCTTGCGGGGTTCCGGTCGCGGGCGGACCGTGGACATCGCCAGTCACTGCACGTCGACTTTCGCGCCCTTGATCACGACCTGGCCGCCCCCCGCATCGATGGTGATATTGGCGGCGCTCTTCAGCGTGATGCCCTTGGCATCGAGCGTGATCATGTTACCGGGCTTGTCGCTCAGCGTGATCGCCCCGGCGGTGTCGTCGAGCACGAACGTGCGCCCGCCGGCGGTCTTCACCGTCACGATCTTCTTGTCGTCGTCGAAGCTGATGATCGACTTGCCCTTGCTGACGATCGCCCGCCTGGCGTTGTCCTTGCTCGGCGGGCCGGCGTCGTCGGGCGGCGTGTTCACCGAGCCGTGCAGCGCGCCGAGCAAGATCGCCTGGCGCGGATCGCCGTTGACGAAGCCGACGACGACCTCGTCGCCAGGCTCGGGCCAGAACACCTGGCCACGGCCCTTGCCGGCGTCGGGGCGCGCGACCCGCGCCCACACGGCTCCTTGCTTCTTGTCCAGCACGGACAGCAGCACCTTGACCCGGTGCTCGCCGAGCGGGTCGGACTCGAAGTCGCCGACGACGCCGACGTGCAGTCCCTGGACCGGCGGCAACAGGCCGCCCGCCGGCAGGTCGGCGATGTCGGGCTGGCGTGCAAACGGCTCCGGAGGCAGCCCGAGCCGCAGCTCGGTCCGCCAGCCGCCGGGGTCGATGGTGTGGGTCACCCCCGACACGAAGGCCTTGCCGTTGAATCGCTCGCCCACGCCGGCCAGCTCGACCACGTCGCGCGGCGCCAGATCCGGGTTGCCCGGGATCGCGGCGCGGCCGCGGAGCAGCGCCAGGCGGCTGCGCGACAGGCGGCTCCCCGCCCAGTCCTTGAGCTCGCCCTGCGTCACGAGCGCCGGGTGGACCAGCGCGCAGGTGTCACCGCCCAGCTTCCGGGCGATCGCGGCGGCGTCGAGGTTGCCGACGGTGACCGCCGGCTGCGCGGCATCGCTCGGCGCCGTGATCGCGAGCTTTTGCACGTCCCAGGCCTGACTGGTCATCGCCGCCCACTGCTCGCCTGCATCGAGCTCGAGCTCGAGCTCGACATCGCACAGGCCGTGCTCGATCGTCGCCTTGGGCTGATCGCTTTCGATCATCGGTTGTACCGAGACGGTGCCGCGGTGCACGTCCACGACGAGGCCCTGGGCGTCCGCGCGAGAGACGATGAAGTCCCAGTCGCTGGCGCAATACTGGATCAGCTCGTCGTGCTTGGTCTTCGTGGTCGCGAGCTCGCCGACCTTGAGCTTGGCGTCGCCGATCAGCTTGCGGATCGCCTCGTCGTCGGATTGCTTGCGGAACACCGCGGTCCTGCGTTGCCGGGTGAGCTTGTACGCGGCGTCCTTGAGCTCCACCCGCAGGGTCGAGCTCCCGGGCCGCGACTCGACGGCATGCCGGACGACGAGCCCCTCGAACAGCGCGGTGTCCGCGGCATCTCCGTCGCGCACCGAGATCGTGAGCGACTTGCCCGGCTCGAAGAACGCGGTGTCGCTGTGCGCGAACTTGCGCTCGGCCACGCTGCCGTCGATCACGCGCACGTGGGCCTCGGGGATGCGGTTGAGCTCGCGGCGGATCTCGACCGAGAGCACCTGGACGACGGGATCGAGCCTGGCTCCGTCGCTCGTGATGGTGATGGTGGGAATGGCCATGTCAGCCCCTCGGCGCCCGCTCGAACGGGGGGAAGATCAGCTCCTGGCCGGCGGTCAGGCTGCGAAAGTCGTCGAGGCCGTTGACCTGTGCGACCCGCAGGTAGTGCGACGGCGATCCGTAGATCTCGCGGCACAACAGCGGCAGCGTGTCGCCGTCCTCGACCACGCGGCGATGGGTGAGATCGGGCGATGATCGGTTGTCGGCCGCCGCCTGCCTGGCGGGATCGAGCTGCTCGACGAACGCCGCGGCCAGCACGGCGTGGAGCGGCGCGCCGTCGCGATCGAACGCCTGGTACCTGATATCGACGGACTCGAGCCGGCAGTTGAAGCTCGGCTCCGACATCCCGCCGAACCCGGCGAGCGCGGCGAACCCGCCGAGCGCCTTGCCCCACTTCAGCTTGAGGAACAGCGGCTGGTGGATCTGGCCCACCAGCTGATAACAGGTCGCGAGGAACGAGCTGATCTGCTCGGCCACCGTGGCGGGGCGTCGCAGCAGCTCCACCCCCATGTACCCCACGTTGGTGCCGTCGAGCACCAGGTCGATCGCCAGGCGCCTGGGGCGGCTGTACGACCACGGGCTCGCGCCCGAGGTGCAACCGATTCCCTGCTGACCCTGGAACACGTTCTCGTGGTGGATCGAGAACGTCTCCGGGTTGTACTGCGCCTTGAACGTGCCCAGCGGCGCGCCGCTGCGACGCTCGTCCTTGTAGCCCTCGATCGTGAGCTTGGCCAGTGCGAACAGGTCACCGAGTCCCATGGCGTCACCGGGGGCTAGCGCCCCCGCCCCCTTCGCAGCTCGCGCAGCACCTGCTGCGTGCACTCGGCGATCACGGCCTCGCGGTCGACGGCGAGCTCCGGTGGCGCCATGCGATCGGCGGCCGCGGAGGCGGTCCGGCTCGCCGGGCCGCCGGCGGCGAGCGGTCGGTCGCGGCGTTCCTCGACGACCGCGCGCAGGATCAGCTGCTTGATCTCGATCGTCATGGTCATATCCTCAACGCCTGCATGCTCGCGTAGCACAGCTCGAGTGTGTCGATCAGCACCTGGTCCTCGCGCGCGCTCAGATCGGCAGTCGCCCACCGCACCGGGAATGCCTTGAGGAACATCCACGCCGCGAGCGGTGCGGCGTCGGCTCCGAGCAGCGTGACCATCACGTTGCACGTCGCGAACTTGAACGCGGTCATCGCGGCGTTGAACTCGAGGTTGAGCGGCGAGCCGATCATGAAGCCACGCTCGAGCACCAGGTTGCGGTAGCCAACCCGTCGGGGCAGGCGGTGGGAATACAGGTTCTGACCGCCCTCGTTGACCGTGGTCATCTCGATCGTCGCCGACAGCCCCGACACCCGCTGAAAGCGGATATCGATCGGGTTGGGCACGATGCCCGCCACGAAGAAGATCACTGCGAACCGGGAGTCGAGGACGAGGTCCATGGCAGTCCCTCACGCCAGGTGTTTCATCGAGATCCCGGACGCCCGGATCTCCAGGGTGTCGATGCTCAGCTGGTTGGCCGACGCATCGAAGGTGGGTGCGGTGAGCTTGACCGGCACCGCCTTGGCGATGCTCCACGCGATCACCGCGACGCCGGTCTCGTCGCACAGGCTGACCTCCATCGCGCTCGGCGCGGAGCCCTCCAGCCAGGTAGCGAGGAACCGGTCGCCGAGGACGGTCCCGCGCTCGAGCGTGACCGGAACGAAGGCGTTGACCCGGAACTTGCTGATCCGCTGGCCCTCGACGAAGCTCAGCCCGTCGCGGTAGGTCACCGTGCGGTGCTCGCGCACCAGCCCGGTGACCTTGGCAAACCGCATCGCGACGCCGTCGACGCTGACCTGGAAGTTGTAGGCGGCGAGCGGGTGGCTGGTGCGCTGCTGCTGGGGAGTCTGGGCCATCGGATCACGACGCCTCGAGCGAGACGAAGTCCGCCGCGAGCTCCATGCTCTCGATCGCGGCGTCGCTGGACTTGGCGTCGAACGTCGGCGCGTCGAGCTTGGTCGGGAACGCGTTCACCACCTTCCAGGAGATGACCGCGGCGCCCTTCTCGTCGCACAGGCGGATGAAGATGTCCTTCTTCTCGACCTGGTTGATCGTGATCGTCTTGATCCAGCCGTAGAGCTGCTGCATGCTCGCTCCGCGGACGATCCCCTTCTTGAGGGTGAGCTGCGCCGTGTTGCGCTGGCCGGGGACGATCATCACGCGCGGACCGGGAGACCCACCCGCGGTGGGACTCTCCTTGTACGTGGTGGTCTCGTAGCTGACGTTCAGTCCCGAGACCTCGGAGAACGCCACGGCGGTCCCGGCGATCTCGACACGGTAGTTGTAGATCGGGAGCGGGTAGTCGGTTCGAATGTCGTCTGGGGTCAATGGCACGGGCTAGGCCTCCGGCAGCTTGTGAGAGAAGCGCATGACGATGAATTCGGCCGGCCGCACGGCGGCAATCCCGATCTCGACGATCAGCCGGCCCTCGAGCACGTCCTGTGCGGTCATGGTCTTACCCAGACCGACGTTCACGTAGTACGCGGCCTCGGGCTTCGAGCCCTGCAGCGCGCCCTGCTCCCACAGGCCGTAGAGATAGCTCTCCAGCATGCCCTTGACCTTGAGCCACGTCGAGGTGTCGTTGGCCTCGAACACGGCGAACGCCGTGGACTTCTTGGCCGACTCCTCGATCATGATGAACAGCCGGCGGACGTTGATGTAGCGCCATTCGTTGTCGTTGCCGGCCAGCGTCCGCGCGCCCCACACCATGGTGCCCCGGCCGGTGAACGCGCGGATCGCGTTGATCGACTTGCCCGACGTCGTATCGATGTTGAGCAGCTCCTGCTGGTCGCTGGTGACCTGCACCGTCGGGCCGATCACCGAGGCCAGCGACACGTTGGCCGGAGCCTTCCACACCCCGCGATCGCGATCGACGCGGGCGTAGATGCCGGCCATCGCCGCGCTCGGCGGCAGCTCGACCCGTTGATCGGCGAGCTGCTTCTTGATGTCGTTGTACCGCGCGGTGTCGCTGGTCTTGAGCGAGGCCAGCGTCGAGGGCGGCGGCGGTGGCGGCGTGGCCGGCGGCGGAGTCCCGGCCGGCGGCGGGCTGGCCGGCGGCGGGGCAGCGGCCGCGTCGATCATCACGGCGGTCTCGTCGTAGACGTGGAGCAGGCTGGTCTTGACGTACGGGTGATACGCGGCGCCGAACAGCAGGTTGTCGGTGCCGATCCCGTCGCGGAACGCGGCGGCGTCTCCGCCCTTGACGTCGAGGATCGCGAAGCGGTCGCCGAGCTTCTTGCAGTGCGCCAGCGCGGCCTGCGCCACCGTGTTGAAGTCGGCCTGGGCCAGCGCGGCCGCTCCCGGCATCACGATGAGCGTGGGCTCATCCTGGGCCTCGAGCGCGATCAACCCGGCCTGGTAGCGGTCCGCCGACGGCGCCGCATCGTGGCTGTCGACCGACACGACGTAGCAGCGGCCGCCCCCGTTCTGGAAGTACAGGTTGATCGCATACCACAGCGGGGTGTCCGGCACGTTCGATGTCAGCGGCTTGATCTGGCCGTCCGCGCTGACCGAGAACGGCGTCGCCCTGGGTTTGCCGAACGTCTGCTCGTACTCCAGCAGCGTGTTGACCTGCGCCACCTTCACGGTCCCGGCGCCACCGCTCTGGGTGTAGCCGATGAACGCGGGAATGGCGGTTGCGACCTCGGCGACGGAAGGAGGGAATGTCGAGATCTCTTCGACGTATACACCTGGCGTCTTGTACATGGGCCTCGTGAGGGGTTGGAGTCAGGAGATTCGGTGCAGGTTGAAGACGACGGGGAGCGTGATCTGGTCTTGCGGGGTGGGTTTGACGTCCTGCAGGATGACCAGGCGGACCCGGTACAGCGCCGATGGGTGATAGGTGGTCCGGAGCGCGTTCCAGACGTCGTTCTGCTCGGTGAAGCTCTGGGTCACCAGCTCGAACGTCAGCTTGTCGACCCCGGCCGGCAAGTCTGGATATCCATCGCGCTCGAACGTCCGGTTGGTCTGCAGGTACTCGATGATCTTGGCGAGGTGATCCCACGCGATGTCGTATTGCTTGAATCGCGCGACGAACAGCACGTGGAGAGACAGTCGCAGATCGGGCTGCTTGCGCTGCAGCCGGCCGTCCTGCAGGCTGGCATAGGGGTCCGCGGCGCGCAGCTGGCGCTCCTCCTCGATGTTGATCAGGAGCTCCGAGACCGCGCCCTCCTGGAAGCTGTTCGGATCCATCTTGTCGCCATCGAGGAACACCACCTTGTCGGCTGCCGGGTCGTCGCCGGGCTCGGCGAGCTGGGCGCGCAGGTAGTCGTCCAGCCGCTTGCGCAGACAGACCAGCACTCTCCCGATCACTGTGCCACCTCGTTGATTGGCAGTTTATCGAACATGATTTCGTCCCCGCGCGACTCAATCTCCACGAAGTCACCAGCGGCGTCAATACAGATAATAACTTGACGATTGCACAGTAGCCATTCGACGACTTGCGGTCGGATCGCCCGCGCTCTAGGTAACGGTGGCAGCGCTCCCCGATGTCGGAATTGCGGAGCGCAGCAAGGAGTCGATGAATGCCCGGGTTACTCGTCAACGACAAGCAGATCTCGGTCGAGGGCCTCTCGATCATCAATCCTGGCGACGCCGGCTGGTGTCGCCTCGAGCTCAAGGATCACACGCGGCGCCCGACGCCGTGGGTGCGCCAGATCATCCTGCACACCACGAAGGGCGACTGGCCGCAGAGCGTGCTCGCCGGGTGCGGCGGCGGCGGCAAGGCCCGGCTGGCGGCCGACATGTGGCGCGGCGATCCCACGCCGTCGGCCGCGCACATCGTGATCGACAACGACGGCACGGTGGCCTGCCTGTGCGATCTGGCGACGACCGAGGCCTACCACGCCACGGTCAGTAACCCCTGGTCGATCGGGATCGAGATGTATCAGGAATCGGGAAGCGGCGTCCACGCAGCGGTCTACGACGCGGCGGCCAAGCTGGCGCCCGCGCTGTGCCGGATCTTCGGCATCCAGTTCCAGATCCCCAGGCTCGCCTACAAGAACCGGCCGCTGCGCCGGATGGTGGACGGCGGCAAGCAGTGCGTCGGTGTGTTCGGCCACCGCGACAACACCGAGCGCCGCGGCCGGGGCGATCCGGGAGACGAGATCTTCGCTCGGCTCGCCGCCGCCGGCGCCGAGGCGTTCGATCACGACGCGGGCGAGGACCTGGAGGTCTGGAAGGCGCGCCAGGCCGAGCTCAACCAGGGCGGCGCCGGGCTGACCGTCGACGGCGTCCCCGGACCGTCGACCGTCGCGGCGCTGCGCGCGGCGGGGCACGCCGACGGGATCTGGGCGCTGCGATGACCGCCCGCCGCGATCGCGCGATGGGCCTGCGACCCGAGGTTGCGACATGTTCGCCAAGCTCCATCTCCTGAGCCAGGACCAGCCCGAGGGCGGCGCCGGGCTGCGCTGGCGCGCGCATCCCTATCTGCGCATGGCCGGCGCGGTGCCCCGCGGGCCGGCGGTGTTCGAATGGAACCAGCGCCAGCGCGGCGATCTGGAGGCGCTGTGGCGCGACCCCGCCGCCGAGGGCGCGCGCGAGCGGCTGGCCAGGGACCTCGCCGCGTTCTGCGAGGGCCTGGGCTGGACGCCGGACGCCGAGCAGCTCGCCGACGCCGAGCGCCATGGCGACGAGTACCTCGTGACGGTCAGCGCGGTGCCACCCGAGCTCTACATCCTGCCGTGGGAGACGATCCACGTCGGCGCGTCGGGCACGTACCTCTCGGACTACCGCAGCGCGCAGGTCCGTTACGCGGTGCCCGGGATCGAGCCGCGCGGGATCCTGCCGGCGCCGCCCGCCCCCGGCGTGCTGTTCGCGTGGTCCGCCGCGGGCGGGCAGGTGCCGCACGAGGCACAGGCGGCGGCGATCCAGGCAGCGGCGGATGCAGCCGGCGCGGCGTTCCGCGAGCTCGCCGACGTCGACGAGGGCAAGCTGCAGGCGGCGCTCGACGCCGGACCGCCGTCGGTGCTGCACCTGCTGTGTCACGGCTCGGCGGGCCCCGACGGCGAGCCGCCGCACGTCACCTGGGGCGCGAGCGACACGCCGTCGGAGATCACGGCGACGCGGCTGGCGAGGATGCTGCGCCGCCACAGCGACGCGATCCGGCTGGTGGTGCTGAGCGCGTGCGGCAGCGGCGACGGTCACGGCGATCCGGCGTTCCTGGGCAGCATGGCCCAGGAGCTCCACAAGAAGGGGATCCCCGACGTCGTGGCGTCGCGCTACCCGCTGAGCGTGCCCGGCTCGCAGGTGCTGACCCGCGTGCTGTACGATCGGCTGCTGCGCGACGCGTGGTCGCTGGAGCGCGCGCTCCGCCACACCCGCGAGGCGCTGCTGCGCGTCGGAGACAACGGCGAGAGCCACCCCGGCGACGCCTACGGAATCCAGCTCTACGCCTGCGACACCGAGCGGTTCGTCTCGGACAACACCGCCGAGGCCGTGCGTCCGGTGCTGTCGAGCTATCCGTTCGGCACCGCGGCGCGGCCGGTGCCCGCCAAAGGACCGCCGCGCGGCGCGCTGACGCTGCGCCTGGAGTCTGCGCCGGCGCAATCCGGCGAGCAGCTCGCCGGGGTGCTGCGGCGCGCCTCCGAGGACGACAGCCTGACGCTCGAGGCGTCCCCCGAGGCCGGCCGGGAAGCAGGCGAGACGCACGCCCTGACCGTGAACACCACCGTCGATGGCGTGCAGCGCCTGCTCGCCGCCTGGCGATCGAAGGCGCTGCAGATCGCGGTCGGCGTCGTCGTGGCCGAGCTGATCATGAGCCACGGCGCGTCGCCGGCGATGGCGAGCACGGCGCCGGCCGCGGGCCAGCCGGGTCAGGCCGGGTCGACCGGACAGACCGCGGCGAGCAGCCAGGCCGCGGCCGCCGGTCAGGCCACCGCGGTGGCCGGCAGCGCGATCGCCGCCCAGATCGCCGTCGCTGTGATCGCGGGCGCCGCGGTGATCGGCGGCGGCGTGGCCGTCTATCGCGCGCAGACCCGTCCGGCCGACGCGGTCGGCGACGTGCGCCCGGCAGCGCCTCCTGTGGCCGTGCCCTCGCCGGCGGTCGCGCCCGCAGATGCAGCGCCCGGATCGGCCGCGAGCGCCGCGGACGCAGCGCGCGGGTCCGCCGCGAGGGCCGAGCTGGCCGGTCCGGCGCCGCTGCCTTCCGACGCCGCGCTCGCCGACGCTGCGTCCGCCGACGCCGGGATCTCGCTCGATGCCGCCGGGCACGGGACGGCGGCGTCCCGGGCGGGACCCGCGACGCCGGAGCGACTCGACGCCGTCCTGTCACCGTCCTCGACCCACGTGATGCTGGCGCCCACCCTGAACCCGCTCGGTCCGGTCACGGTCTACCGATCGAGGAACTACGGCCGGGCGGGCACCGGCACGACGGTGGCATTCGTGGTCCCTCGGCAGGCCGGCGCCAGCGGACCGGAGCACCTCATCTCGAGCGGCGTCGTTCAGCCCACCAAGCTGACGGTGTCGGCCCGCGACGGCGCGACCGGGGCGCCCCGGACGCTCACCCTGCGCGGCTTCAAGCCGACCGCGTGCGGCAACAACCAGATGAACAGCATCACGCTGTGCGACGACGGCAAGCACGAGAGCGTCCTGGCGCTCACCATGTTCCCAGCGGA
Organism: Kofleriaceae bacterium; assembly: GCA_041495365.1. Classification (GTDB taxonomy): domain Bacteria; phylum Myxococcota_A; class Polyangia; order Haliangiales; family Haliangiaceae; genus JABFXX01. The sequence continues at coordinate 53,868 of JBGQCL010000016.1, forward strand.
CAATGCCGGCGCACCGGCGGGCGTGTACACCGGGCGCTTCGCGATCGAGGCGCGGGGCGCGCTCGCTCGGTCAGGCCCGGCCGGCGACCCGGCCGCGTCGGGAGACCGCGACGGCGCGCTCGTCGAGACCCTGACCTTCGACTACGCGATCTCGATCGAGCCGGACGCCGGCGCGCCCGCCGCCGATCACTGACCCGCGGCGCCGAGCCGCTCGGCCATCCAGTCCGCGGTCTGCGGCCGGTAGCGGTACGGCCGGTTGTTGGCGACGTGGTTGCCGTCCTCGATGACGAGCAGCTCGACCGGCCCCGAGACCTCCCCGGCCAGCCGCTCGGCGTCCTGCCAGGGAATGATGCGATCGCGCTTGCCGGCGACCAGGAACAGCGGGCACTCGATCCGGCGCGCCACGCCGCGCAGCGACAGCGTGCCGGCGAACCGCCGCGCCTCATCCGGCGTCCGGAGGTGGCTGCGCACCCGGAACGCCTCGCGGGTGAGCTCGGGCAAGCCGTCCCAGGCCGCGCCGAGGTCGTACGGTCCGGCGAACGCGATGCAGCCGCGCAGCCGGTGCTCGAACGCGGCGGCGCGCGGCGCGTAGTAGCCGCCGAGGCTGACGCCCCACAGCCCGATGCGCGCCGGATCGACGTCGCCGCGGCCGGCCAGCCAGTCGACCACCGCGGTGACCGCGACCTCGTAGTCGCCGCGGATCGGAAGCTCGTACTCCGCCTCGCCCTGCCCCGGCCCATCGACGGACAGCGTCGCCATCCCGCGCGCCAGGAACGTGGACTCGTAGGCGTCGAACTCCTCCTTGGCCGAGTCCAGGCCGGGGATCATGATCACGACCGGTGGCCGCGCCGGTCCCGCCGGCCGGCGCAGGATGCCGGCGAGCCGGCTGCCGTGATACGGGATCTCGACCCGCTCGCCCGGCGGCTGCACGTGCGGCAATGCCGCCAGCCGGCACCCCACGGCCTTGCCGTGCACCTCGCGCATTTGCGGAATATCATGGACGAACATGAACTTGGCAAAGTGGTAGTACACGCCGGCGCGGGTCAGGTGCTCGCCGCCGGTGAGCCGGTGGCCCTTGCCGAGCGCCTCGTGACCGAGCGCCTCGTGCACCGCCGCGCGCCCCGACCACGCGCGGCACCAGTCGTCCCAGCGCTCGAGCCCCGCCGTCACCTCCTGGAAGTCCTGCAGCAGCACGCCGTTCGACACGAACCTCGGCGCCCAGTGCGCGATCGCAGACTCCACCCGTGCGTCGTGTGCCATGGTGCGGTCCTTTCAGCGCAAGCCTAGCCGAGCCGCGCGCCGATCGCTCCACTCCCGCGGGTCCCGCCCGGATGCGCAAGGTGGCCCGCACGGGGGCGGTCGAGCCGCTTGCGGCCCCCAGCTCCCGCCATGTTCCCACCCGGATGCGCGTCGTGGCCGGCGCGAGGAACAACCGCTCGCCGCTCGGCGTACCAGGAGATGCGACGGATTCCCTGCAGCCGCTCCTGGGGTGGTCGCGGTTGAGCTCGCGCGTTCGCGCATATCGTCGTCCTCGCCGCCACGCTCGAGTTCGATCAGCTGAAGTACCTCGGGAACCGGCAGATCGTCGCGAAGCCGATGCGCTCGAGGATCGGCGCCGAGCTCGACTCGCGGGCGTGCGTGGTCGCGAGCGAGATTCCGCGCGCCCGCGCGTGACCGAGCCGCGCGGCGACCAGCGCGCGGTACAGGCCGCGGCCGCGGTGCTGCGGCAGCACCACCCCGCCGAGCAGATACGCCGAGCGCGGAAACGCGAAGTAGCTCGCCGTCGCCGCCGGCTCGCCGCGGTGGTACGCGAGGAACAGGTGCTGCTTCCGCCCGGGCGCGGCGAGGATCTGCGCATGTAGCTCGAAGGTCGGCGTCAGCTCCAACTCCCAGCCGCGCGCGGTCACCTGCGAGAACGCATCGATCGTCGTCGCGTCGACCTCGACGATCCGGATCGCCGGATCGCCCGCCTGCGGTGGCGCGCTGGTCGACCGCGCCATCCCGCGCCCCCAGCTCGCGACGAGCCCGCGCCGCGCGAGCCGCTCGCCGAGATCCGCCGGCGCGCTACCCGGGCCGACGCTCCACCGGAACTTGAGCCCGAGCCCGCGGTACTCGGCGATCGCCGCGTCGATGACCGCATCGGCCCCGTCCGCATCGAGCGCCGAGAACAGCACCTCGTTGAGGCTGCCGGTCTTGATCGACGGCGTGATGACCTGCATCCAGCCCGGCCGCTCGATCACCGAGAGGTCGGGCAGTGGTGGAAACGCGCGCCTCGGCGTCACGATCACCTCGTCGAAGATCTCCTGCTCGGACAGCCCCCACACCATCCCCGCAGCGTAGCAGCTTCGCGCCACGTGACATCCCGACGCTCGTGCCGCACGGCCCGCCTTCGGGCCGAGGCATAGCCGGTTCGGCGCGCGCCTCGGCCGCATCGAGGTGATCTCGGTGCTGCACGGCCGCCGGGCCGGCCTTCCGCGCCCGTAGCGACGGTGTAGCGCCCGCGATAGCCCTGCTGCTCACGGTAGTGATCCGAGGTGCGGACCTGGGGCCCGTTGTTGCGAAACTCGTAGCGCCAGCCGCGGCACGCGGTGGCCGTGCCGTCGCCAGCCAGCTCGAGCATGAACGCCGCCGTCGAGTCTTCGCTGAGCACCTGCAGCGCGTGGGTGCCGTGC
>JBGQCL010000017.1:0-56238 GCA_041495365.1 Kofleriaceae bacterium
CCGACGCCGCCGGCGCCGCCGCCGGCGGGCGCGTGCTTCAAGCCCTATGACCCGGCGTCGACTCCGGCCGATCTGGCGATGACCACGACGGACGCCAGCGTGACGGTGCCGTTCATCGTCCGCATCGAGCGCGGAACGCTCAACCGCGGGATCTACGACATCGCCGTGCTGTTCGATCCGACCAAGGACGACGTCAAGGCCGGCTGGAAGCCGGTGGCGCCGCAGCCGGCCTGGAACGGCAAGGTGCTCTACTCGTTCGGCGCGTCGAGCGGCCACCCGCGGCAGCAGCTCCACTCCGAGCAGGCGTGGGCGGATGCCACGATCTCGACCAACGCCGTCGCGCTCGGCAAGGGCTTCCTGGTCGCGATGAACAGCATGACCGACTCGCTGTACAACGACAATCGCGTGATGATGACCGAGACGGTGCTGATGATGAAGGAGAAGATCATCGACAGCTACGGCGAGGTCCGCTACGTGATGGGCAATGGCTGCTCCGGCGGATCGATCAACCAGCTGACCACCGCGTCGATCTTCCCCGGGCTGCTCGACGGCATCCAGCCGACCTGCACGTACCCGGACTCGGAGACCACGGCGATCGAGGTGTCCGACTGCGCGCTGCTCGTGAACTTCTATCAGTCGGCGGCCTGGCAGAAGATCCTCGGTGACGCGAACATCCCCGCCACCGACTCGGCCCAGATCAACGCGGTGAAGGCGGCGCTCAACGGCCACGTCGATCAGTCTGGATGACATGCCTGGGTCAACAGCTTTGCCAACCTCGGCCATCCAGGGCTCTACGTCCCGATCCTCGTGACCGATGACGTGAAGGGCACGACCGCACCCGTGGGCCCGCAGATCAATAACTGCTCGCTGCCCAACTCGATGGTGTACGACCCGGTCTCCAACCCCAAGGGCCTGCGCTGCACGGCCCAGGACAACGCGGCCGCGATCTTCGGCACGGCGGACGGCGTGGTGAAGGACACCAGGCGCGGGCAGTCCACCGTCGACAACGTCGGCATCCAGTACGGCCTCAAGGCGCTCCTGGCCAGCAAGATCAGCGCCGAGGCGTTCGTCAGCCTGAACGAGAACATCGGCGGCATCGACGCCGACGATATCTTCACCTCGGCGGCGGCCGCCGCCCATGTGCCGTTTGCGCGCAGCGTGGCCGACGCCGGCGCACTGGCGACCGCCTACCGCGCGGGCATCGTCGGCGACGGGGCGCACTGGGCCCAGACCCCGATCATCGATCTGCGCGGCTGGAACGACAACCAGATCCACCACGTGTGGCGCAGCTTCGCGCTGCGCGCCCGGCTCGACGCCGCCAACGGCAACCACGCCAACCACATCATGTGGCGCTACCCGGCGGTGCTCGCCGCGGCGCAATCCACGGACCCGGCGACCTTCGCGCTCACGATGCAGTCGTTCACGATGATGGATCAGTGGCTCACGGCGATGAAGGCCGACTCGACCTCGACGGCGATGGCGGCCAGGATCGCCGCGGCGCGGCCGGCGGCCGCGTTCGACTTCTGCAACAAGCCGATCGACCCGAAGAATCCGTTCAGTACCACCATGGTGACCGACTTCACCGTGTGCGACTCCGATCCTGCGCTGGTGCCGCACGCCTCGCCGCGCCAGATCGCCGGCGGTCCGGTCGCCGAGAACGTCCTCAAGTGCCAGCTCCGGCCGCTCAACCGCGCCGACTACAACCCGGTCGGGCTGAGCGACGACCAGTTCAACCGGCTCAAGGCGGTGTTCCCCGACGGCGTGTGCGACTTCACCAGGCCCGGCGTCGCCCAGCAGCCGGCGATCGGCCCGCTCGACTTCTCGGCCGGCCCGGGCGGCGTGCCGTTCGCGGATCTGCCCCAGCAGCAGTCGTTCTAGCGGCCGCTCACGCCGCGCGGACCACGCGGCCCATGTCCTCGAGCTCGAGCGTGGCGGCGCGGCGGAGCAGGCCGCGTCGGCGCCTCCGTCGATGTGGCAGGCCGATCCGCCGCGACCGGATCTTTACCGATCCTGCTGGGATCCGCCGTCACCGCACAAACCAGCCGCCAGGTACAGGCATGCCGCACCATCGAGCGAGCCGCGGAATCCCGAGCCGCGATATCGTGAGGTCACCGTGAGGACTCGACGACACGGGTCGTGGTCACAGTCGGCGCGGCGCCCCGTGCGCGTGGTGGCTCCAGGGAGGGAGAACGATCATGCGACACGTACTCGGGGTTGCGGTGGTGGCCGTACTGCTCAGGGTCGCGGTGGTGGCGGTTCTCGCCGGCGATGCGCATGCAGAGTCCAGCATCACGCGCGACAAGGCCGTACAGCTCGCCCGCGACGCTCGCAAGCTCGCGCAGGCACACCGGTGGGTCGAGGCGTGCCCGAAGTTCGAGGCGAGCCTTCGGACCGAGGCGACGCTCGACCGCCGGTTCGAACTGGCCGACTGCTACGCGCGCATCGGCAGGCTGGTCAGCGCGTGGCGCCTGTATCGCGAGGTGAGTGAGCTCGCAGAGCGAGACGACGACGCCGTTCGATACAGGCGCGCGAAGCGGCAAGCGGATGACCTGGAGCCGCGCTTGCCCAGGCTCGTGCTCCGGGCGCCGGTCAGCCCGCCGGCTGGCTTCGTCGTCCTGTGGGACGGAACGCCCGTGGATCCGGATGCACTGGGCGTGGCGTTCCACGTCGATCCGGGAATGCACGAGATCGTCGCCGCGGCACCCCACTTCGATGCGTTCAAGCAGTCTGTCACTCTCCACGAAGGCCAGTTCGAGACGCTGGCGATCCCGAGCCCGAGGGCCACGTTCGTCCCGCGTGACGGACTGTCCCGGACTCGCACGTATGTCGCCATCGGTGCCAGCGCTGCGGGCGCGGCGGCGGTCGGTATCGGATTGCTGTTCGGCTGGAAGGCAAGCTCGACCTACAGCGACGCGAAGAAGCTCTGCGGCACAGACCTGGTCTGCGCACCCGCCGACTACGACCGGGGCCGGCGGCTGATCGCCGACGCGCGCTGGCGCGCCACGGCCTCGACGGCATTCCTGGTCGCCGGGAGCGCCGCGATCCTCGCCGGCGTGGCCGTCCGATTCACCGCGCCAAGGCCGCGGGAGCGCGCGGCTGCCCGGATCGTACCGGTGCTGGACGCTCACGGAGCCGGCCTCGCCGTCCTCGGGAGGTTCTGAGTCATGCGCGCGCTCGCACGCCTGGCCCCACTCGTCGCGGCGTGTTGCGGCTGCGCAGCTGTGCTCGACCTGCGCGACGTGACGGTCGAGCACCACGTCGGTGGACAGCTGCGCGGACTCTGGGACGGTAGCGATGGCGTCTCGCTGCGGCTTCAGGCCGACGGTGTGGACACGCTGCTCACCGTGTCCAGTAACGGTCCTTTCCAGTTCCCGGACCTGCTGGCTCCAGCTGCCTCGTACACGCTGACGGTGATGACCGATCCGTTACAGCATACCTGCGACCTCGACGGGGGCCGCAACGGAACGGTCACGGAGCTCGATGTCACGAACGTGATGGTCACCTGCTCCGGCCCGTCCGTCACGATCGAGACCTCACCGTGGAACTGGAACTTCGATCCGACCCAGGACGTGCAGAGGTTTGCGGGCTCGATCATCATGCAGGACATCGCGGTCACGGTCGCGGGGGAGTTCCTGGTCAGCGCCAGCGTGAACGGGCATGAAGCGGTGCTCGGCGAGCCCACCTACCTGCGTGCGTTGCCCCTGGGCGCAACCACGGTGCCGGTGAAGCTCACGGCGCACGGAGGGTTGTCGAAGACGTACCACCTGGTATTCGATCGAGGTGGTGCAGTGCTCGATCAGGTGGTGTATGGCAAGGCCTCGAACGCCGACGCGTTCGACCACTTTGGACTTCGGGTGGCGCTGTACGGAGATACCCTGGTGGTCGCTGCCTACGGCGAGGCGAGTGTTGCCATCGGGCCCGACGCCAACCAGCAAGACAACACCGCGCCTGGCGCCGGCGCGGTCTACGTGTTCGTGCGCCACGGCGCGACGTGGATGCAGGAGGCTTATCTCAAGGCTTCCAATACCGATTTCGCCGACTCCTTCGGTTCTTCAGTGGCGCTGTATGGAGACACGCTGGCGGTCGGCGCTGACAACGAAGCCAGCGCCGCCACCAGGTCCAATGGCAACCAGCAAGACGACAGTGCACCTGGCGCCGGTGCGGTCTACGTGTTCGTGCGCAGTGGCACGACGTGGACGCAGCAGGCTTATCTCAAGGCGTCGAACACCGGAGCGGCCGACGCCTTTGGAGCTTCGCTGGCGCTGTACGAAGATACACTGGCGGTCGGCGCCGACCGGGAAGCCAGCGCCACCACCGGGGTCAACGGTAACCAGCAAGACGACACTGCACCTGTCGCCGGCGCGGTCTATGTGTTCGTGCGCCATGGCGCGACGTGGACGCAGGAGGCCTATCTCAAAGCTTCGAACGCCGAGGCGTACGACGGGTTTGGATCCTCGCTTGCGCTGTACGGGGACACCCTGGCGGTGGGTGCCCCTGGCGAAGACAGCGCCGCCCGCGGGCTCGATGGTAACCAGCAAGACAATACGGCAAACAGCGCCGGCGCGGTCTATGTGTTTGTGCGCAATGGCACGACTTGGTTGCAGCAGGCTTATGTCAAGGCGTCGAATGCCGACGTGGCCGATCTCTTCGGATTGTCGGTCGCCTTGGGTGGAGACACGCTGGCGGTCGGTGCGTACGGCGAAGCCAGCGCCGCCACCGGGCCCGACGGTGACCAGGAAGACAACACGGCAAGCTTCGCCGGGGCGGTCTACGTGTTCGTGCGCACTGGCACGAGGTGGACGCAGCGGGCCTATCTCAAGGCTTCGAATACCGAGGCGTACGACGGCTTTGGCTCCTCGGTGGCGTTGTGCGGAGACACGCTGGCGGTCGGTGCCTCCGCCGAAGCCAGCGCCGCGACCGGGCCGAACGGTGATCAGCAAGATGATACAGCGCGGGGCGCGGGCGCGGTCTATGTGTTCGTGCGCAGCGGCGCGGCGTGGACACAGCAGACCTATCTCAAGGCCTCCAATACCGGGGCGGGCGATAGCTTCGGGGCTGCGCTGGCGCTGGACGGAGACACCCTGGCGGTCGGTGCCCCCGCCGAGGACAGCGCTGCGGCCGGGCTCGACGGTAGCGAGCAAGACAACACCGCAAGCGGCGCCGGGGCGGTATATGTCTTCCGATGACCGCTGCATCGGCGATCGGACCGAGTGAGCATGGCGAGGGTCGTGCAACTCGAGCACAGCTCGATGGAGCCCTTGCAGTACTTCCGCGATGTCGCCTCGCTCGCTGAGCCGGCGCACCGCACCACCGGCGCTGGCCGCATGTGCATCGCGGTGATCGGCATCGACCGCTATCGCACATGGAGCCCGCTCCGCAACGCCGTGAGCGACGCGCGCGGGGCGCTGAACCTGTTCCTGCAGCTCGGGTTCGAGCCAGCCTGCGCGCCGCTGTACGACGAGGCGGCGACCGCGGAGGCGCTGCACCGCCTGGTGACCGACGATCTCGCCGCGCTCGGTCCAGAGGACAGCCTGGTGCTGTTCTTCGCAGGCCACGGCCACACGGTCGTCCGGACGTACCCCGGCGCAACCGCCATGACGAAGAAGGAGGGGTACATCATCCCGGTCGACGGCGATCGGCCCGGCGGTCGGATCAGCACCTGGCTGCGCCTGGACACCTGGCTCAGCGACGTCGCCCACGCTCCCGTGAGGCATCTCCTGGTGGTTCTCGACGCCTGCCACAGCGGCATCGCGCTCGATCCTGTGGTCTGGCGCAGCTCGGACGTCGACTCTACCGGGGCGATCGAGCCGCTGCGCGCCCGCCGCAGCCGTCGCGTCATCACGTCGGCACTCGATGATCAACGGGCGATGGACAGCGGGCCCGTCCCGGGGCATTCGCTGTTCACGGGCTGCCTCATCGAGGCGCTCACCGGCGGCCTGGCTGCCAGCGCCGGCGACTCGCTGGTGACCGGGACGGACATCGGCCGCTACGTGCAACGCCGGGTCAGCAGCTACCCGAACTCGGCGCAGACGCCGGACTTCGGCGCGCTCGAGCTCGATGATCGCGGTGAGCTGTTCGTCCGCGTGCGGCCGATCGATGTCCCGCAGCTGGCGGGAACCAGCGATCCAGCGCCGGCGCGGCTCGACGCGCAAGCGGGCCCGGAGGCGCCGAGCGACCCCATGCTCGATCCGCGACCGGCCCGCGATGGCGCGACAGCGCGCCCGCTCCGCCTGGTCGTTCTGGTGGGGGCGATCGGACTCTTCATCGGTGCACTGGCGATCGCCGGCTCGCGCACCCTCGGCGTTTCGCCCGTGAGTGGCCGCGATGCAGGTCCACCTGACACACCGATCAGCGCACCCGACGCAGCCGCCTCCGAGGCGCTGGTCCCCGACGCAGCCGTCCCGGGCGCAACCGCGCCGGACGCATCGCCGCCGCTGCCGCCCGACGCCGCTCAGAGCCACCGCGACGCCTGGCTCGATGGACCGATCTCCGGCGCGGACAACAGCTCCGCGGCCATCGGACCGGCCAGGATCAGCGCCACGCACAGTGGCTATACGCTCTGGATCGAGAAGGACCTCGGGTTCAGCTGCAGCCTCGAGCTCGATGACGCCGGTGATCCGAAGGCGTTGCTGCATTGTGCGGCGCGCTCGCCGATCTGGAGCGCCACACCCGCGCGCATTTCGATGAGGTGCGTCACGGACACCAGGAAGCGCCGCGTGCGCTGCTCCGGGCGCTACACGTTGCACGAGGACAGCGACCACGCCAGCGGTGCCGAGATCCAGCTCGACCGCGAGCTGCGCCTCAACGAGATCGTGCGCTGAGGCGCGTCGCGATCTCGGTGGGCGAGCCCCCACGCAGCCAGCCCACAGCATTTGTGATCCGGGAGTTGACGACCCCGGCGGCGTCGTTGTACTGAACATATGTTCATGACGGCATCCAAACTGACCGTGCTAACTCCGCGTGCAGCCTCACCGGAGGCCGAGCCCGCCGATCCCCCCGCATGGCCCGGGCAGGCCGCCATCGTTCCCGCGGCGATGGTGGCTCCAGTGGCTCCGGCGACCGCCGACGACCCGGTGCCCGGCGACGTCAGCGGCGTGATCGAGCTGTTCTCCACCCAGCTCGCCAAGGTTGCGTTCCCCGAGATCGACGCGGCCTCGCTGCGGCGCGCCGCGGACGAGCTGCGCACCGAGGCCCGGGCGGTGGCGCGGGCGCGCGAGGCGCTCGATGCGGCGCTCGCCGGCTTCGCGGCGCGCCGGGTCGCGCTGGGCGAGATCGCGGCGCGCGCGATCGCCTACGCGCGGATCTACAGCCAGGCGCACCCCGATCGGACCGCGCTCGCGACGGCAATCGCGGGGCTGTCCGAGACCAAGCCGGTGGCGGTCGCGGCGGCCGTCGGGGCCGCCACCGGCAAGCGCCGTGGCCGTCCGCCCCGCAGCAGCGCCGAGCTATTCGAGCGCAGCGAGACGGGGAGCGGGGAGCCGCCCGTCGTCGAGCCCACGTAGAGCGCTCCGGGAGCCGGGCGCGGCGTGATAGAGTGGACGCTCCAGGGCACGGGGGATGCCGGGAGCAGATCCACTCACGCTGATGCTGGAGCTGTCGCGGGCCGCGCACGCCGAGCGCCCGTTCGAGTTCGTGTTCGCGCCGCAGGCCTACCGGCTGCACAGCGCCGGCGGCGGGCTGACCGAGGCGACGTTCGCGTGGGACCAGGCGCTGCTCGCCGACCTGGCGGCGATCCAGCAGGCCGGCCGCGATCCGGTGGTGATCCAGCGCCTGGGCGACCGGCTGCGCGAGTTCCTGGCGCCGACGAGGTGGCCGGTGCTCGAGGCGCAGATGTGCGACGCCGTGAAGCAGCAGCGGCCGGTCGTCGTGACGTTCCGGTCCGCCGCGGCCGAGCTCTACGCGCTGCCCTGGGAGCTCTTGACGGTCGAGGCCACCGGGCAGCACATCGGCGAGCTCCCGGGCGTGCTGGTGCGCTACGAGTGGCCGGACACCCAGACCGTGCCGCCGGCGCCGCGGCCGTCGACCGCGGGGCGGCTGCTGCTGGCGTGGTCCGGACACGTCACGGCGGCGGAGCACCAGGCGGCGCTCCAGGAGGCGTGCGCCGCGGGGAGCTGGTCGTTCGACCCCGAGCACGACGCGCTGGCCGACGCGTCGTGCGGCCGGCTGTCGGCGCGGCTGGCCGAGGCGACCCGGCAGGGCCGGCCGATCCAGGTCCTGCACCTCTTGTGTCACGGCACGGTCGCCGGCAGCGCGTTCGGGTTCGCGCTCGACGACGACGAGACGCCCGGCCGGGTCGCGGTGGTCGACGCCGGGCGGCTGCGCCAGATCCTCGCGCCCCACGCCGGGACGCTGCGGCTGGTCGTGCTGGCGGCGTGCGACGGCGGCAACGCCGGGGCGCTCGGCAACCACCTGGGCAGCGTCGCCCAGGGCCTGCACCGCGCCGGGATCGCAGCGGTCGTCGCCTCGCGGTTCCCGCTGTCGACCTCGGGGTCCAAGCGGCTGGCCCGCGCGCTGTACCTGGCGCTGTGCAAGGACGCGGCGACGCTCGAGCAGGCGTTCCTCGCGGCGCGCCGGCACCTCGCCGAGGACGCCCAGCAGCTCGACTGGGCGTCGCTCCAGCTCTACGCGCGGTCGGCCGACGGCAGCGAGACCCGGCTCGCGGCGGTGCTGGACAGCCTGGGCAGCCCCGAGGTCAGGGAACAGCTGTCGCAGTTCCGCGCGCTGTTCCGCGAGGCGCGCAACCAGATCGCGCTGCTCGGCCGCTACAAGGCGTTCCACGACGTCCTGCAGGAGCTCGAGGTGCCGTTCAACGCGATCGAGCGCGATCGCAAGCGCCTGGTCGCGTCCGCCGAGGCGTGGGACGAGCTGCGCGATCCGCTCGAGGAGCTGCAGCAGCGGATCGAGCAGACGCTCGGCATCCTGGCGGGGGACCGGCTGCGCGACGAGTTCGCCCTGTCGCGGCGGCGGCTCACCGAGGCCGCGGCCGCGCTGACCGCCGCGTTCGCCGGCGAGCGCGCCCGGCTCGACGCCGCGATGCAACACGTCCGCCGGGTGATCGGCCTGGACCTGTCGAGCGCGAACAACCGGCTGATCGCGACGGCGCGCGAGCTCGGGCTCGGCGCGGTGGTGGCGGCGCTGCGCGCGGTGCTCGGCAACCTCGGGCGCGGCCGCGCCGGCGACGCTGGGATCGCGCGCAGCGAGACGGGGGGTGGGGACCCCGACGGCTTCGCCGGCGGGGCGGGGGGCAGAGCCCCCCGTGGGATCGACGAGCTCAGCCGGCAGGTGGCGTCGCTCGCCGACCTGCACGGCGCGCTCGAGGCGCTGGTCCGCGAGCACGATCAGTGGCAGGAGATCGACAACAACCTGCGCCTGCTGGTCGGCAGCGGCGCGGGCGCGGCCGACGAGCTCGCGGTGTCGTGGCCGCTGCTGCGCGGCAGCATCGCCGAGGTCGTGAAGGCCGGCGGCGCGGCGGCCTGGACCCGGGTGGTCGACGCGGCGGCCCGCTCGACGGCGAGCTCGCCCGCGGCGCGGAGGCCGGCAAGTGCATCGCGAGCCTGCGCAGCCTGTGGCGGCGCTGCAACCAGCGGTTCGTCGACGTCGACAAGCAGCTGCTGCGCACCTGCGAGGAGCTGCGCCAGGTCGGCGACACGCTCGACTCCGTGCTCACGGTGATCGATGACGGCTGATCCGGCCGCGGCGGCGTATGCGTCGCTCGCCGAGCTGCGCGCGGTCCAGGCCCGGCTCGGCGAGCTGCGGCGCAAGGGCAGCGAGACCGCGGCGCTGTGGGACGCCGCCGCGGACTTCGTGCGGCGCGGCGCCGCGACCGGCGTCGTGCTCGACAGCGACGACGAGCGGTGGAGCGTGCAGGGGCTGCTCGACTACTGGGCGTCGGCGCTCGAGCGCGCCGGCCGGCCGCGCGGCGACTCGTCGCTCGCCGAGTTCGATCCCGAGCAGGCGCCCGAGCTGCCCGATGACGCCTGCCCGTACCTCGGGCTGAGCGCGTTCGACGAGGCCAGGGGCCACCTGTTCTTCGGGCGCGACGCGCTGGTGGCCAAGCTCGTCCAGCAGCTCGCCGAGCATCGCCTGGTCGCCCTGGTCGGGCCGTCGGGCTCGGGCAAGTCGTCGCTGGCGTTCGCCGGCCTGGTGCGCGGCCTGCGCCAGGGCGCGCTGCCGGGCGAGGCGTGGCGGATCCTGCCGCCGATGGTGCCCGGCGAGGCGCCGCGCGAGGCGCTGGCCAGCCGGCTCGCCGCGCACCGCGCCGCGCCAGACGCCGCGCCAGACGCCGCGCACCGCGCCGCGCCAGACGCCGCGCCAGACGCCGCGCCCGCGGCGCTGGTGCTCGTCGTCGATCAGTTCGAGGAGCTGTTCACGATGTGCGCGTCGGACGCCGAGCGCGCGGGCTTCGTCGCCGACCTGGTGGCGCTGGTCGGCGCGCCGTCGCCGCCGCACCGCGTGGTGCTGACGGTGCGCAGCGACTTCGAGAGCTTCGTCGCCCGGCACCCGGCGCTCTACGAGCGCTACGCGGCGGGGCGGGTCGCGGTCACCCCGCCGAGCGCCGCCGAGCTGCGCCAGGCGATCGAGGCGCCCGCCGCGCTGGTCGGGCTCAAGTTCGAGGCCGGCGTGATCGATCGCCTGCTCCAGGAGATGCTCGGCGAGCCCGCCGGGCTGCCGCTGCTCCAGTTCACGCTGCTCCGGCTGTGGGAGGAGCGCCATCGCAACCGGGTCACCGCGGCGGTCTACGACCGGATCGGCGGCGGGCGCCAGGAGCTGGCGCGGACCGCCGACGCGGTCTACGACGCGATGCTGCCCGAGGACCAGGCGACGGCGCGGCGGATCTTCCTGATGGTCGGGCTCGCGGTCGACGACCGCCACGAGGCGACCCGGACGCGGGTGGCGCGGGCGCGGTTCTTCGAGCACGGCGACGACCCGGGGCGCGTCGAGCGCGTGCTCGAGCGGCTGCTCGCCGCCCGCCTGCTGCGCCAGACCGCCGGCCCGCAGGAGGCCGAGCGGCGGGCCGAGCCGCAGGCCGAGCGGCAGGCCGAGCGGCAGGCCGAGCGGAGGATCGAGGTCGCGCACGAGGCGCTGGTGTGCAACTGGCCGCGCCTCGCGGAGTGGCTGCAGGAGGCGCAGACCAGCCTCGGCGAGCGGCGCCGGCTCGAGGCCAAGGCCCGCGAGTGGGTGCGGCTCGGCCGCGGCAAGAGCGCGCTGATGGACGAGGTCGAGCTGCGCGAGGCCGAGCGCTGGCTTGGCGACGCGGCCGGCCTCGGGCTGCGGCCGAGCGCCGATGTGCTCGCGCTGATCGCGCGGAGCCGCGAGCGGGTCGCCGCGCTCGCGCGGCGGCATCGCTTCGTGATCTACCGGCTGATCGTGGCGACGGCCGCGCTGACGGTGATGCTGGTGATCACCTGGTTGCAGTACCTCCCCGGCGGCGTCTGGCTGCTGTTCGCGTGCTACGGCGCCGGCACCCCGGCGACCAGCGTCTACCAGCCCTGGCTCGAGCGCCTGCGCGACCTCGGCCAGTACGGCGACCGGCTCGACGGCGTGCTGCGCGGTCTGCCGCGGCCCGGCGAGCGCCCCTTCCTCGCCGGCCTGCCGCGCGCCGTGCTGGCCAGCCCCGACGGCCCGCTCGCCGTGATCGGCCACGTCGACCTGGTGTGGAGCTACAGCTTCGAGGAGCTCGACGGCAGCGCGGGGCCGCGCAACCGCGTGCGGCGCTTCACCTCGCTGCTGGCCTACGCCCTGCGCCGCGACCGCGTCGGCGTCGCGTTTCGCGAGCTGGCGAGCTGCGCGATCGCCGCCGACACCGAGCTGCTCGCGCTGTACGCCCGCCAGGCGGTGCTCCCCGCGGCGGAGCCGGATCCCGCCTTCGCGTCGCGGCTCGGCCATTTGTGGATGCTGCGCCACGATCTGCTCGGCTACGTGCTGCTCGGCGATCCCGCGGCGCGGCTGCCGCTCGCCCCGGCCCCGGTCGCCGCCGCGCAGCCGTTGACGCCGCAGGATCTATTCGGGTTCGCCGTGATGCCGGCGGCGCCGTCGCCCGCGCCGTCGCCCGCGCCGTCGCCCGCGCCGTCGCCCGCGCCGTCGCCCGCGCCGTCGATCGAAGCGCTGGAGCAGGCGATCGTCCGCGTGCTCGCCGGCGAGCGCGCCGACGCCGTCGCTGCCGCCCACGGCCTCGACCGCGCGGAGCTGGAGCGGCTCGCCGGCCTGTATCGCGCCGCCGGCCGCGCGGCGGTCGCGCCCGGCCGCGGGTCCGCCGCGTGACGGAGCCCGGCATACGTGCTGGCCGCATCAGCCAGCTTCTTAGCGCGACGCAGAAGATCGGGTGCGACGTGGTCCGTGAGGTCGATCGCCGGTCGCCGTGCGCGGTTGGCACTCCTGCCGTATGCCACCTGCGCACGGGGTTGGGGTAGGCTGCACCGGGCGAGGCCCCGCGTGTGAAGGTGAGTGCTACTCGTTCGACATCGGAACCGTCCTCGGACGCGGCGCTCGTTGCGGTGGTCACGTTCGAGCTGAACGGGACCCGGTTCGCGCTGCTGGCGAGAGCGGTCCGCGAGGTCTACCAGTCCGTCACGATCACCCCGCTGCCGCACGCGCCCGCCTCGATCGAAGGGTTCGTCGACGTCCGCGGCACGATCGCGCCGGTGTACGACCTGCGATCGCGCCTGGGGCTTCCGGGCAGGCCGCAGGGGCCGGACGACCATCTCCTCATCGCGCAGGCCGACGAGCGGCTGGTCGTGATCCGCGTCGACCGCGCGATCGACCTGGCCCACGTGCCTGCGGACCAGCTGGATGCGGCGGCAACTCCGGATTCCCGGGTGGCGAACGTCGCGGGCATCGCTCGCCTGCCCGACGGGCTCGTGGTGATCTGCGATCTGACCGCGTTCCTGTCGCCGGCGGAGTCGAACCAGCTCGCCGCGGCACTCGAGGCCACGTGACGGCCGCCGCGAACGATGCCTTGCTCGGGATGCTCGAGCGTCACACCGGCTTCGCGCTGTCCGGGGACCGCGGGCGGCGCGCCCGGGCCGCGATCCTGGAGGCGATGACCCGGCGGGGCATGACCGACGCCGCAGCGTACCTCCAGCTGGTGGAGGGCGACCCGACCGCATTCGACAGCCTGGTCGGCGAGGTCCTGATCGGCGAGACCTACTTCCAGCGCGAGCCGCAGCAGTGGCTGCTGCTGCGCGAGACGATCCTTCCCGACATCACGCGGCGATGTTCGCGCTCGCACGTGATCCGGTGCTGGAGCGCGGGGTGCGCGTCGGGCGAGGAGGCGTACTCGCTGGCGATCGTGCTCGCCGAGGCCGGGCTGGCCGATCGCGCCCGGGTGGTGGGCACGGACCTCTCGGGCGCCGGGCTGGCGCGCGCCCGCGCGGCGACGTACGGCACATGGTCGCTGCGCGCCGCCAGTCCGGCGTTCATCGATCGCTGGCTCACCCCGTCCGACGATCTCCACGTGGTCGTCGACGAGATCCGCGGCCGCGTCGAGTTCGCTCCCCTCAACCTGGTCACGGACCGCTATCCGTCGGCGAGCTCGGGGATCGGGATGCAGGACGTCATCCTGTGCCGCAACGTGCTGCTCTACTTCGACCGCGAGACCACCCGGCGCGTGGTGGAGAACCTCCACGAGGCGCTCGCACCCGGCGGCTGGCTGGTGTGTGCGTCGTCGGATCCATCTCCCGCGCTGTACGCCCCGTTCCGGGCGGTCCACACCCCCGAGGGCGTCGCCTATCAGCGCTCGCTCGGGGACGAGGCCGTCGTTCCGGCGCCGCCGATCGAGGTTCCGGCGCCGCCGATCGAGGTTCTGGCGCCGCCGATCGAGGTTCCGGCGGTGGCGGTCGCGGCGGCGCGGGGCCCGCCGCGCGAGGCCGAGGCCGAGACCGAGCCGGCGGTCGCCGCGCGCCGGGGCGGGTCGCTCGACCGGGCCGCGCGTGGCGCGCACCGCCACACGGCGGCCCGGACCGCTGCGCGCGCGCGCGCCGCCCGCGACGCCGCCGCGGCGGCCGACCGTTCCCCGCTCGACCCCGCGCTCCACTATCTCAAGGCGATGGTGCTCGTCGAGGTCGGGCGGCTCGACGCTGCCCAGGCCGCGCTGCGGTGCGCGATCTACCTCGATCGCGGCCTCGCGGTCGCGCACTTCGCGCTCGGGGCCGTGCTGGAGCGCCTGGGCGAGCCGTCGCGCGCGGCGCGGTCGTATCGCAACGCCGCCGCGATCGCCGGGCACAAGCCCGCCGACGAGCCGGCGGCGCTGGCCGAGGGCGAGAGCCATCGCGCGATCGCGTCCGCGGCGCGTGCCCGGGTCGAGCGGCTCACCACGGGCGCCCGGCGAGGCCTGCGATGACCCGGACCGGCGGCCCGCGCCCGCCGCGCGACTGGGCCGCGGTGCGCGCCGCGGTCGCCGCGCCGGCCTCCGGCAGGACCGCCGAGCAGGCGCGGGCGGTCATGGACGCGCGGGCGCGGCGGCTCGCGGGGCGGCCGGAGGTCGCGGCCCTGGACCAGCTCGCGCTCGCGGTGTTCGAGCTGGCGAGCGAGCGCTACGCCATCGAGCTGCGGTGGGTCCACGAGGTCGCACGCGTGGCGGACTACACGCCGGTGCCCGGCACGCCCGAGCACTTCGTCGGGTTGACCAGCGTGCGCGGCGATGTGTTCGTGGTGATCGACCTGCGCAAGCTGTTCGGGCTCGCGACGTCGGGCCTGAGCGACCGGACCCGGCTCGTCCTGCTCGGGGATCGGACCCCGGAGCTCGGCGTGCTGATGGACCGCGCGCTCGGCACCATCGCGCTGCCGGCGTCGCACGTGCTGCCGGCCCCGCCCGGCGTGGCGGGGACGGCGGCGGCGTGCGTGCGCGGGGTGACCGCGGACGCGACGGTCGTGCTCGACGGGAGCGCGCTCCTGATGGATCCTCGGCTCGCGATCGACCAGACGGAAGGGATGCAACCATGAGCGAACGCACGGCCGGCGGCAAGCGCCGGACCCAGGGCAAGGGGCGGAGTTCCGCCGTCACCGAGATCGTGGCGCAGTTCCGCGAGACCATCGAGGCGGCGCCGCTGTCGATGCTGATCGTCGACACCTCGGGAACGATCCTGGTCGCGAACAGCTTCGCCCAGCAGCTGCTCGGCTACACCCGCGACGAGCTGATCGGCGCGCCGATCGAGAAGCTCGTCCCGCTGCGCGTCCGCTCCGCGCATCCCCGGCACCGCGACGCGTTCTTCGGCGCGCCGAGCCACCGCGCGATGGGCGCGGGGCGCGATCTGTTCGCGCTGCACAAGGACGGCCGCGAGATCCCGGTCGAGATCGGGCTCAGCCCGGTGACGCGCGACGGCCAGACCGTGGTGCTGGCGTCGGTGATCGATATCGGCGAGCGCAAGCGCGCGGAGCAGCGGTTCCGGCTCACGATCGAGGCGGCACCGGTCGGCATGGTGATGGTGGATCGCGAGGGCCGGATCGTGCTCGCCAACGCGCTGATCGAGCGGCTGTTCGACTACCGCCGCGAGGAGCTGCTCGGCAAGACGGTGGACCTCCTGGTGCCCGAGCGGTTCCGCGCCCGGCACCCCGGCCACCGCACCGCGTTCGTCGCCAACCCGACGCCGCGCGCGATGGGGATCGGGCGCGACCTGTTCGGGCTGCGCAAGGACGGCCGGGAGTTCCCGATCGAGATCGGGCTGTCGCCGCTGACCACCGACGAGGGCACGTTCGTGCTGGCGTCGGTGATCGACGTCACCGAGCGCAAGCGCGCCGACGAGATCCGCGACCGGCTGCTCGCGAACCTGGTCGAGACCGCGAACAACGTCGCGTCGGTGACCTCCGAGCTGTGGGCGGCGACGGCCCAGCAGTCGGCCGGCACCCAGCAACAGGCCGCGTCGGTCAGCGAGACCGTGGCGACGGTCGACGAGGTCACCCAGACCGCCGACCAGGCGGCGCAGCGCGCGAAGTCGGTCGCCGAGGCCGCGCAGCAGTCCGCCGACCGCGGCCGGACCGGGCGCAAGTCGGTCGAGGACGCGATCGGCGCGATGGGCATCGTCAAGGATCGAGTCGAGGAGCTGGCCGACAGCGTGGTCGCGCTCGCCGAGCAGGCCCAGGCGATCGGCGAGATCATCGCGACGGTGACCGAGATCGCCGAGCAGACCAACCTGCTCGCGCTCAACGCCGCGATCGAGGCCGCCCGCGCCGGCGAGCACGGCCGCGGGTTCTCGGTGGTCGCCAGCGAGATCCGGGCGCTCGCCGACGAGTCCAAGAAGGCGACCGCCCAGGTCCGCAAGATCCTCGGCGACATCCAGAAGGCGACGCAGAGCGCGGTGATGGCGGCCGAGGAGGGCACGCGGTCGACCGGGGCGACGATCCGGGTCGTGACCGAGGCCGGCGAGTCGATCCGCGCGCTGGCGCAGACCATCCAGGACGCCTCGCAGGCGGCGTCGCAGATCGCGGCCTCGGCCGGCCAGCAGGCGGCCGGGATGGCGCAGATCCACCAGGCGATGCGCAGCATCAGCGAAGCGACCAACCAGAACCTGGCGTCGACCAAGCAGACCGAGCGCGCGACCCAGGATCTGAACGTGCTCGGCAACCGGCTCAAGGAGCTGGTGACCAGCTTCGGACGCTGATGCCGATCGATCGGGAGGCCCTCGCGCAGCGCCTGATGGCGACGTTCATCGCCGAGCTCGACGAGCATGTCCGCGCGCTCGACCGCGGCGCGCTGGCGCTGGAGAAGCCGGCCGAGGTCGAGCGCGACGAGCTCGCCAAGAGCCTGTTCCGCACCGTGCACAGCCTCAAGGGGGCGGCGCGATCGGTCGGGCTCGACGTCGTGGCGGGTGCCTGCCACGCGCTCGAGGAGCTGCTGGCCGGCGCGCGCGACGGCCACGTCGAGCTCGGCGGCGACGAGGTCCAGCTGCTGTTCGCCACGGCCGATGCGCTGCGCGACACCGCGGACCGGCTCCGCGAGCGCCGCGAGCTCGACGGGTCGCCGATCGCGGATCTGCTCGCGCGGCTCGACGAACGGTCGCGCAGCCGCGCCCGCAGCGAGCCCGTCCGGCCGGGGGCGGCGCCCGCCCCGAGGGACCCCGGTCCGGGCGGGGACGTCGCCGTGCCCCCTCCTCCCCCGCTGCCGACCCCGGCGCCGGATCCGCCGCGGCGGCGGTCCACCGAGTCGATCCCTTCGCGCGGCGCCGCCCCGGCAGCGCGAGACGGGACCGTGCGGATCGCCGCCGAGAAGCTCGACCGCCTGATGACGTACAGCGGCGAGATGCTGATCGCGCGCCGGCGGATCGGCGCGCGGCGCGGCGATGCGAGCGAGCTCCGCGCCGCGGTCGCCACGCTGCGCGACGACGCGCAGCGGCTCGACCGGCTGGTGCGCAAGCAGGTACCGCGGGCGGTCGCGGCCGCGATCGAGCGGCTCCGCGAGGGGGTGCGCACCGTCGATCGCGGGATCGACCGGCTGTCGTTCAACCTGCGGGCGGACCATCACCTGCTGGAGCAGACCGCATCGAACCTCGACGACGAGATCCGCCGGAGCCGGATGCTTCCGTTCGCGGAGGTCGCCGAGGGCCTCGAGCGCGCGGCGCGCGATGCCGCCCGGGCGGTGAACAAGGAGGTCGAGTTCGTCGCCACCGGCGCGATGGTCGAGCTCGATCGCTCCGTGCTGTCGCAGCTCGGCGATCCGCTGCTCCACCTGGTGCGCAACGCGGTCGATCACGGCATCGAGTCGCCGGCGGTGCGCGAGCAGGCCGGCAAGCCGCGGGCCGGGCGGATCACGGTCCGGGTCGAGACCCGGGGGGCGGGGGTGGAGGTCACGGTCGAGGACGATGGCCGCGGGATCGACCTCGAGGCCGTTCGCGAGCAGGCGCGGCGGCGCGGGATCGCGGTGCCCCGCGACGAGGACGGGATCGCCCGCCTGGTGTTCGCGCCCGGGCTGTCGACCGCCGGTGTGGTCACCGAGCTGTCCGGGCGAGGCGTCGGCCTCGACGTCGTCCGGCACCAGGTCGAGCGCCTGCACGGCTCGATCGACGTGAGCTCGACGCCGCGGCGGGGGGCGCGCTTCGTGCTGCTGCTGCCGCTCACGCTCACCACGCTGCGCGCGCTGCTCGCCCGGGTCGCCGGGCGGACCTACGCGCTGCCGTCGGTGAACCTGGTGCGGCTGGCGCGGATCAGGCTCGACGCGCTGGGCTGGATCGAGGGCCGGCCGGTGCTGCTCGGCATGGGCCCGCCGATCCCGGTGGCCGAGCTCGCCGACGTCCTCGGCATCCGCCGGACCGAGCGCACGGCGGCCGACAAGGTCTCGCTCGCCGTCGTCGAGGTCGGCGACCGCCGGCTGGCGCTGATCGCCGACGAGCTGATCGCCGAGCAGGAGGTGGTGACCAAGGGCATGGGGCCGCGGCTGCAGCGCGTGCGCCACTTCACCGGCGCCACCGTGCTACCGACCGGCGAGATCGCGCTGATCGTCTCGATGCCCGAGCTGATCGCGACCGGGATCGGCATGCGCACCGGCCTCGCCCTCGCGGCCGCCGGGTCGAAGACCGCCGCCCGGCGGCTGCTGGTCGCCGACGACTCGGTCACGACGCGGACCCTGGAGAAGACCGTGCTCGAGGCGGCCGGGTACGAGGTGATCACGGCGAGCGACGGCGCCGAGGCCTGGCACCTGTTGCAGGAGCGCGGCGCCGATCTGGTGATCTCCGACGTCGAGATGCCGCGGATGGACGGCTTCGCGCTGACCGAGGCGGTGCGCGGCTCCCGGCGGTTCCGCAACGTGCCGGTGATCCTGCTCACCGCGCTCGACAACGAGCGCGATCGCGCGCGCGGCCTGGAGGTCGGCGCCGACGCCTACCTGGTCAAGAGCGCATTCGACCAGGGCGTCCTGCTCGGGACCGTGGAACAGCTGCTGTAGCGCCATGATCCGCGTCGTCATCGCCGAGGACTCCGTCACGGTTCGCGAGCTGCTCCGCGAGATCGTGCGCGGCGATGGCGGGATGACCGTGGTCGGCGAGGCCAGCAACGGCGTCGAGGCCGTCGAGCTGACCCGCTCGCTGCGGCCGGACCTCGTGGTGATGGACATCGCGATGCCCAGGATGGACGGCTTCGAGGCGACCCGCCGGATCATGGTCGAGGCGCCGACCCCGATCGTGATCATGTCGGCCCGGTACAACGTCCGCGACGTCTGGGTCTCGATGCACGCGCTCCACGCAGGGGCGCTGGTGGCGATTCCCAAGCCGCGCGGGCCGCTGTCGCCGCAGTTCGAGGACGACGCGCGCGAGTTCATCGGCACGCTGCGCCTGATGTCGCAGGTCAAGGTGGTCCGGCGGTGGGCGCGCCACCGGCGCAGCACCGGCGTGCCGGTCGTGGCGCACGCCAGCGTCCGGCCGCGGATCGTCGCGATGGCGGCGTCGACCGGCGGCCCGGCGGCGATCCACCAGATCCTCGCCGACCTCCCGGCGGACTTCCCGGTGGCGATCCTGCTGGTCCAGCACATGTCGCACGGGTTCATGGACGGGTTCGCGTCCTGGCTCGACACCGCCGGCCCGCTCCGCGCCCAGGTCGCGCGCGACGGCCAGCCGCTCGAGCCCGCGACCGTGTACGTCGCACCCGATGATCTCCACCTCGGGGTCGCCCAGCGGTCGCGGATCGCGCTCGCGGACGCGCCGCCGATCAAAGGGTTCCGGCCGTCCGCGAGCCACCTGTTCGCGTCGGTCGCGGACGACTTCGGGCATGCCGCGGTCGGAGTGATCCTGACCGGGATGGGCGATGACGGCTGCATGGGCCTCGCGGCGCTGCGCAGGGAGGGCGGCCGGATCGTCGTGCAGGACGAGAAGACCTCGGTGGTGTTCGGGATGCCGGGGGCGGCGGTCCAGGCCGGCCTCGCCGACTGGACGCTGCCGCTCCCCGAGATCGCTCCCACGCTGCGCGCGCTCGTGACCACAGGAGAACCGTGATGACGCGTATCTTGGTCGTCGATGACAGCCGGACGCAGGCGGAGGAGGCGCGGTTCATCCTCGAGTCCGCCGGGTTCACGGTCGAGGTGGCGGCGTCCGCCGAGGCGGCGCTGCAGCGCCTGGCGCGCGGCGGCGTCGATCTCGTGGTGTCGGACGTCGTGATGCCGGGGATGACCGGCTACGAGCTGTGCCGGACCGCCAAGGCGGCGCCGGCGACCGGCGGCATCCCGGTCGTGCTGCTGACCTCGCTCGACGATCCGCTGGAGGTGATCCGGGCGCTCGAGTGCGGAGCCGATGGCTTCATCACCAAGGGCTCGGGGGCCGATCACCTCATCGACCGCGTCCGCATGGTGGTCGAGAACTGCAGGCTGCGCGCGAGCGGCGGCACCGGATCGTCGATCCAGGTCCACTTTCTCGGCAGGACGTTCGCCATCCAGTCCGAGCGCGAGCAGATCCTCGACCTCCTGGTGTCGACCTTCGAGGACACGGTTCGCAAGCAGCAGCAGCTGGTCGCGAGCCAGCAGCAGCTGCGCGAGGCCAACCGCGAGCTCGAGACGTTCAGCTACGCCGTGGCGCACGACCTCGGCGCGCCGCTCCGCGCGATCAGCGCCTGGACGCACACGATCGCCGCCGAGGACAGCGGCCTCGACGCGACCGGCAGGGAGCAGGCGGACCACATCCTCGAGGCGGTGCAGCGGATGGGCCAGATCATCGAGGACCTGCTCCGGCTGTCGCGCGTCGCCAAGGCAGCGCTGAACCGCAGCGACTTCGATCTGTCGGCGGTCGCCCGGCTGGTGGTCGCCAACCTGATCGCGTTCCAGCCCGACCACGCGGTCGAGCTCGTGATCCAGCCCGGGCTGCGCTGCCACGGCGATCGCGCGCTGATCCAGGTCGTGCTGGAGAACCTGCTGGGCAACGCCTGGAAGTTCACGCGCAAGCAGCGCCACCCGCGGGTCGAGGTCGGCGCGGACACCCAGGGCGGCGCGACCGTGTTCTTCGTTCGCGACAACGGCGCGGGCTTCGACATGGACCATGCGCACCGGCTGTTCCTGCCGTTCGAGCGCCTGCACTCGGAGGCCGAGTTCAAGGGGACCGGGGTCGGGCTGACCACCGCGCGGCGCGTGGTCGAGCGCCACGGCGGCCGGATCTGGGCGGAGGCCGCGGTGGGGCAGGGCGCGACGTTCTTCTTCACGGTGCCGCCGCCCGGGTCGTGAACGGTCTTGCGAATCCGTAGAGCGTCACATCATCGACCCACAGCTCCCACGGCTCGGTAGGTCCCGTCGCCGGGATGTTGATGTCCCACCGCACGAGCGTGATCCGATCCCCTGTCGCTGGTGTGCCGTCGCGCCGGGTGAGCTTGTCGGCGAGCTGCTTGGCGAAGTAGTCGTGGAGCGGGTGCATCAAGCATCTCCGGGGTTCAGGCATCGAAGGTCGCCGGCTCAGGAGCGAGCGCGACCGGGATCACTGGCCCCCCTTCAGCTCGTCCATCATGTAGCTCCAGCGAACCCAGAACGGATCGATGTCGGACAAGCCGACCGCTCGCAGCTTCGCGTCGATTGCCTTCGCGTCTTTCAGCGACCGCCTGGCTTTCTTCGCAAACGCCTTTGCCTCCCGGATCGCCTCCTCGGCCGGGATCGATCGAGCCTCTTCGAGATCAAAGGCATCGCTGGTCAGCCAGCGCGAGGCGTCCCCGTGACGCACGAACGGCCGCTTGCGCAGCTCGACCACGCTGGTCTTCTTGTTCGAGCTGCTTCCCGAGGATCGAGACGTCCTCGATCAGGTGGCGGGCTGCCTGTCCACCGGTCCGCTCCACGGACGGACCGTGCAGCTCGTCGGCCGCGCCGACCCGCGCGGCACGGAGGAGTACAACCTGGGGCTCGGGGCTCGACGCGCCGCCGGCGTCCGGGAGTACCTGCAGCACCTCGGAGTGTCGCCGGGTCAGCTCTCGCAGACGACCCGTGGCGCCCTGGATGCCACCGGCACGGATGAAGCCGGCTGGCACGACGATCGCCGCGTCGATCTCAGGCTGGCGTCGCGCTGAACGAGGGAGCAAGCCGCCGGCATCCACCGCCGCGAGCCACGCGGCACGTCTGCCGACCCTGGCGCCGGCGAGCACATCCTTGGCGCCGCGCTTGCCGATGCCGTAGGCCCAGTCGTCGTGATCGGCGGGTGATGGCGGCGCCGCCATCGTAGTCGGCTTCGCGCGACGGTAGCGGGGCAGCCCTCAGGGACCAGGTAGACTTGGCCGGTCGACACGAACATGTAGTGGCCGACCCGGCCGCCGAGCACGCGCACGCTGCGGACCGCGTCGTCGGAGGTGAACCCAGCGAAGTCGACCGCGCGGTCGAACCTTCGTCCGGTCAGCGCGCGATCGAACGCATCGCTCGAGCGGTCGACGTGGATGGGTTCGACGCGATCGCCGAATGGATCTGCCAGATGCCGCGGTTGACCAGGTGTCACGCGATGCCCGCCGCACAGCAGCCGCCAGACCAGGCCGCGATCACCGCCGATCACGAGCGCGTTCATCGCCGGCCACTCTACCCCTCGCCCCTGCCGGGGGCGCTCGATGATGTCTTCCAGGCGACCCATGTTCCATGAGATATAGGGCCGCATCATCAGCCTATCACGTTTTCGCGCGTCAATCTCCTGGGCACATCCCGGAGTGACAGGTCCGCGCGAGTTCCACCGGGCGCCCTCAATCCGGGGGCGCTGGGCATACGGCGCGAGGATGCGCTCGAGCTTGGCGGGCTGGAGGACGTGCTCGTCGAAGCCGGTGGCGGTCGTGGCGGAGATGTCGCTCGGGCCGCCGTGGCCGGTCAGGGCGACGTCGTCGAAGCTTGAGCAGAGCGGCCCGGTCTCTCTCAAGCGCCTCGTACGGCGCTGGGGCTGGCTGCCAGCTTGGCGCGCTCGCGAGTGGTGACCACCGCCGCGGCCCGCTTCGCTGACCGGGTCCGCACCGTTTCCGCCGGCCAGCAGCCGGCGAGGACTGGGGCGAGTGGTGAGGGTGCCTGCCCCAATTGCCCCGGTTCCGACCGCTACGAAGTCCGGCGTGGGCCGAACGTAACTTCTCGATATCCCCCGACTGGTTGCGCATCAGCGCGCGACCCTGCTGCAGCGGCACCTGCTAAGCTTAGGCAGGTTGCGTGTTCCAAGTCAGACCATTGTCGTAGTAATTGCAGGCGGGTCGCCATCTCATGCCTCGGAAGGATGATCTCACACGGCTCTTCAGTGCGGTGGCACAGGGCGACCTAGCGAAGGCTCGTGCGCTCGCCGGAGACATAGCGAACCGGGAGGAACGATCCGGCAAACCGGGCGCCGCTGCGGCCCTAAGAAAAGCTCTCGTTGTACGCAACGGGGCGCGCGACCCCGATTTCACAACCACGCCAGTAGCGCGCTTGGCGGGTCCCGAGGTCCTTACTGAGATCACGCCAGCATCGTTGAAGGATGTGAAACTGACGACCCGTGCACGGGCCACTCTTGTTGAAATCGCCAAGGAATTCGAGCATCGCGCATTGCTGCGACAGCACCAAGTTGAGCCACGGAACCGACTATTTTTCTACGGTCCGCCAGGGTGCGGTAAGACGCTGGCTGCGAGGGCAATGGCAGGGCAGCTTGGGCTTCCGATCTATGTCGTCCGATTCGACAGCCTACTCGGCTCCTACCTCGGCCAGACGTCGTTGCGACTTCACGAGGTGTTTCGATTCGCGGCCGCGACCGAGTGCGTCCTATTGCTCGATGAGATTGACGCGGTCGGAAGGAAGCGTGGACATATCGGAGATATTGCAGAGATCGATCGCATTGTCATCACTCTCATGCAGCAGCTGGATTTGATTCGCCCGGCCGGCTTGTTGATTGCTGCGTCCAACGTACCCGGAGATATCGATGCGGCTCTGTTCCGTCGTTTTGATGTAGTGCTCGAATTTCCGGCTCCAAATCGAAAATCGCTGAGCGCCTTCGCGCTTCGAGCTGCGAAACAGAAAGGGCTCAAGCTCGTAAACGGTCTAGAGAACACGCTGACGAGCGCATCAACCTATGCTGACGTTGAGAAGATTGTAGTCGACGAACTGCGGCGGGCGCTTGTGCGCGAGGGGTGACCATGGCAAATGGCGACACACGTCCACGCCATTTCTTTCTCAACGAGGAGCACGAACTCGCAACTCTCACTGACGCTGGAGGTGGGCAGAATCCAAATTTCGCGCCGATCGACTGGCAGCAGAAGTCGCTTGTACTTCGCCGGTCATTTGATATAGCCGCGGCCTACGCTGTTCGCGTCAGAGATCCGTCTGCAAAGGCCCACCGATTCTTGCTCGCGGCACCAGCTTCGTTGACAAAGCACTCCACAAGCAAGCAAGCGCAATCGACAGGTGGCAAGGTCTCTTTCGTTCCAAGCTTTGGCGGAAAGCAGGCGAATGTTCTGACCAAGCTAAGCATGGACCTGCTTAGCGTGGACGCGGGAGGAAACGCGACAGTTCACGTCCCGGCGAGCAAGGTGCCTCAGCTTCAGGCTAAGCTCGATGACCTAGCGAATGCCAGTACAAGGGAGAAGTTTCGGTGGGTCAACATCGGTGAATTCCAATCTGTCGATTGGTCTCGGCGAGTAGACACATCATGGCTCGAGACCATCCGAGCCGACGAAGTGGAGGAGGTGCATCTTCGATTTCAACCGGTACTTCCGCGGTCAGAGATTCAAGCCGTACTTGAAGCAATCCGCGCTGAACTGAAAGAAGCCGAACAGCTTCACCGAACTGGCCGAGACTTCTCGGGCCGCTATTGGTGCATCGGTAAGATGAAACGAGCGACCATTCGAAGGCTCGCCGAGCAATATCCGTCTCTGCAGTCGCTACATCCACGGCTCTCCACACCGATCGCAGGCGCCGCCGTGCGCAGAGGGCTATTGGCGCGACCGATTCGCTCGCCCATCGTAGATCTGACGACTTTACCTACGATCGGCTTGTTCGACACAGGGATCCCGGAAGATCATCGAGTCCTGCGACCATATATTCGAAATCGTTACAAGGACCCCGACATGGGCGCTGAGCTCCAAGTGCGTGGCGATCACGGATCACAAGTGGGATCTGTCCTGGTCTTTGGAAGAGCCGCGTTTCACGGTCAACCCGATCCGAACGAGATGCCGCCTCCGACCTGCCGCATCTTTGACATGCTTGGGGGGTGGACCCGGCGGCATGCAGAGGTTCCGGACGAACTATGGGATCGGGCCATCGATGGCGTAATCGCGACCGCAGATGATATCCGCGTGTTTAACATTAGCCTCGGAGGGCAACGCGCGCAGACGCTACGTGCAATCGAGTTACAAGAGAAGCTTCGTTATCTGCAAGACCTGGACAACCACGCCTTTGCTCGAGATGTGTTGCTTGTTTTCGCAGCGGGAAATTCAAGAGAGGGCGTTGCGCCGGGTGTAAGGTATCCACGACACCTCGATGAGGATGCGTGGCAGCTTGGTGTGCTTGCTTGGAACTTCAACGGACTGGTCGTGGGCGCGCACGTAGAGCCGTTGGCTCCGCGCGGTATCGTCCGAGAGGTTGGAGCACCGAGTCCATTTAGCTTGGTTGGGCCCGGTCAGTTGAGTACGCCGGTTCCGACTTTCAGTGCGTCAGGTGGTGATGCGACCGACGACTACCATTTTGCGCCCAGTAGCGGTGTCTGGGCATTTGACGCGAACGGTGCGCTCAAGGACTGTGTGGGAACGTCATATGCCGTGCCCCTGGTGGCGCGAGAAGCAGCCTTTGCCTTTAGGGACCTCGCTCAGTACTGCCCTGATGCGCGACCGTTCGCTGCCACGATTCGCGCGTGGCTGACGCTTGTTGCTCGCCGGCCAGAGTTCCGCGGAGGTCTCGAGAAACTCGCAAAGCGAACACTCGGAAAGGGCTTTCCGTCGTCGGATCGCATTCGTACTGCCGACCCTCAGCGCGCCGTATTTATCTGGCAAACCATTCTTGAGTCTGCTGGGAGCATCGCACGTGTAGCAGTGCCTGTGCCGCAGCAATGGCTTCAGCGTGCCGCTGCCCCGAAACTGCGACTTGTCCTATCGTGGTTAACTCCAGTCAATGCAGCTCTCACGGAAACGTGGGCTTGTCGAAAAATTGGCGCTCAACTCCGCGTTGGTGATGATCCCGGCCTTCCTGCGCTGAGGACCGGGCCTGGTGCTGTCGGCGCGTATCCGGTCAGTGATCGCACATTCGAGATCGCGTGGCAGCAGCTACAGGATGCGCAGCAGGTCCCAAGCAACGATCTTTGGTCCTTGTCCGTGTCCTACGAAGACTTGGGCCCCGCGCCGGCGGGCATGGAATTCACGGCGCAGCAGCGTGTAGGTGTGGCGATCGAACTCTGGGACGACAGCGATGCGGCAGTGAGTCCTCAAGCGATGGTCCAAGCGTTGAATATCCCGGCGATGAACCGCCTTAGTGTTCTTCAGGCTCCGATCCAAGTTCCCATTGTCGTGCGATAGTCGAGCTTGGTATAAGGCGGAGGTAGGAGGCCATTGAATACCTTGTGATCGGTCGCCCTGCACGTACTCGCCGGCACCTTGATCGGAGTGGCCGCCAACGCAAAGGGCGCCAGGACCGGGCCTGAGCTCAAGCTCGATTGCGCCGTCGACGACCGCTTTGCTCCGCGCTGTAGGAGCGGTCGGGGCTATCACACAGACCATCGGCGACATACACGATGCCCGCTTCCGGCGCAATTTCGATCCACCAACGCAGCGTCGCCAGTGTGTGTCGCCTCTCGCTACTCGACGCTTCCGCGTCAGCTCGCTTCGCACAATATCGACATCATCAGGACCGGAACTAGACTCTCCGGTGCAGGGCCTCGCGGGAATCTCCTACGCCGGCACTGAACTGCCATGCACTTTTCCTCGGACCGATACCAGGGTACAGCAGTTCGAGCCCGACGTGGTAGTGTTCTCATTGTACCAGTCGACAGTCGACAGGCCGGCCCATGACCTGGCGTGCATGTGGCAGCTGGCCGAGCTGATCGGGCCATATCGGGTCGGGACTTGGGCGTGCGGAAGTTCGACTCAGCTCGCGTTCGATCAGACCAGCCTCGCGAGCGACACGCCCTACATTGGCTCGTCGGGCGCCGTCAGTCCGGGGCGCTGGGCTTGCGGGTGGCGAGGATGCGCTCGAGCTTGGCGAGCTCGGCGGGCTTGATGACGTGCTCGTCGAACCCGGCGGCGCGCGCGGCCGAGATGTCGCTCGGGGCGCCGTAGCCGGTCAGGGCGACGAGCATGACGTCGTCGAGCGCGGGGCGGTCGCGGATGCGCTGCGCGACCTCGTAGCCGTTCATGGCGGGGAGGCCGATGTCGATGAACGCGACGTCGGGCTTCTCGCGGGTGATCACGTCGATCGCGCTCGGGCCGTCCTCGACGTCGATCACGAGGTGGTCGCGGGACTCGAGCAGCATGCGCAGCATCTCGCGCGAGTCGGCCTGGTCGTCGACCAGGACGATCCGGCACCGGGCGGTGCGGCCGCCGCCGGAGCGGTGGGAGTCGAGGTGGGGGGCGGCGCGGGCGGACAGCGGGACGGTGACCTTGAAGTCGCTGCCGGTGTCCGGGCCGTCGCTGTGGACCTCGATGCTGCCGCCGTGGAGCTCGACGATGTTCTTGGCGAGCGACAGGCCGACGCCGAGGCCGCCGCGCGAGCGGTCGAGGCGCTGCTCGGACTGGACGAACAGGTCGAAGATCTTGCTCTGGAGCTCGGACTCGATGCCGGCGCCGTGGTCGATGACGCGCAGGACGCCGCGATCGCCGTCGATGGTGATGACCAGGCGCACGGTGCTGCGGCGGGGCGAGTAGTTGGCGGCGTTGGACAGTAGATTCACGACGACCTGGACCAGCCGGCTGGCGTCGCCGCGCACCGGCATGGCCCGGCGGGGGAGCGAGTGCTCGAGGGTGACGCCGCGCTCGGTGAACAGCGGCGCGGTCGACTCGATCGCAGCCTCGATCGGGCCGCGCAGGTCGATGTCATCGAGGATGAGCTGGAACTTGCCGCGGGTGATCCGGGACACGTCGAGCAGGTCGTCGAGCAGGCGCTTCATGTGGCGGGCCTGGCGCTCGATCACGCCCTGGCAGCGCGCGACCGACTCGCGGTCGGGCTGCTTGCCGATCAGGGTGGTGGCGTTCATCACCGCGGCGAGCGGGTTGCGCAGCTCGTGGGACAGCATGGCGATGAACTGCTCGCGGTGGCGGGCGCCGTCCTCGGCCTGCTCGAGCAGGACGGTGATCCGGCGCTGGCGCTGCTCGAGCTCGCGCTGGGCGGCGAGCAGCGGCGAGATGTCGCGGCCGATCGCCGAGACGCCGACGATCGCGCCGCTGCGGTCGTGGATCGGCGACAGCGTGGCCGAGATCTCGACGGCGGCGCCCGAGCGATGGCGCGACAGCCACTGGACGTGCTCGATGGTCTCGCCCCGCCGGATCCGGTCGAACGCGCGGTCGAGCTCGAGCTCGCAGCCGCCGGCGGCCAGCATCCGGAGATCGCGGTCGATCGCCTCGTCGGCGGGGTAGCCGAACAGCCGCTCGGCGCCGCGGTTCCAGGTCGTGATCGTGCCGCCGAGGGTGTTGCCGAGGATCGCGTCCTCGGACGACTCGACGATCGCGGACAGCCGCGCCACGTGCGCGCGGGCGCGGTCGAGCGCCGACAGGTCGGTCAGGGTCAGCACCACGCCGTCGATCGGCGCCGGCTCGGCGTCGTGACCGGACTGGCGGCCGATCCGGTAGGGCAGGACGCGCAGGAAGTACGGCACCGAGCCGCGATCGCGGACCTCGTCCTCGATCACCGCGCCGGTCATGCGGACGTGCTCGATGTCGTCCATCAGCTGCGGGCGCTCGATGTTGTGCGAGAAGTCGCTGATCCGGCGGCCGATGTCGTAGGGCTGGAACCGGAACACGCCGGCGATCCGCGCGGTGAACCGCCGGATCCGGAGCTCGCGGTCGAGGAACACGGTGCCGACGTCGGTGCCCTCGAGGAGGTGGGCGAGGTCGGTGTTGAGCTCCTTGAGCTCCACGATCTTCTGCTGGTACTCGGCGTTGACCGTGTAGAGCTCCTCGTTGACCGAGTGCAGCTCCTCGTTGGTGCTCTGCAGCTCCTCGTTGGTGGCGACCAGCTCCTCGTTGGTCGCCTGCATCTCCTCGTTCGAGGTCTCGAGCTCCTCGATCGTCGCCTGCAGGGTCTCGCGGGTGTAGGCGAGCTCGGTCTCGAGCGTGGACAGGTGCTCGCGCGACGCCTGGATGACCGGCATCGGCTCGGCGCGCGGCGGCTCGTGCGGCGTGTCGAGGGGGGATCCGGCGGGCTCCGGCGCGGGCTGGAAGGTCACCAGGACGTGGCGGGTCCCGGTGCGCGGGTGGACCAGCGGCTCGGCGGTCAGCGTGCAGCGCTCCCCGGCGCCGGCGTCGCTGCCGGGCAGCCGCACGCCGGAGTACGCGACCGGGGCGCGCTCGCGGACCGCGCGCTGGATCGCGCCCGACACCACGGCGCGGATCTCGTCGTCGAGCAGGTCGAGCAGGTTGCTGCTCGGCCGCCGGCGCCGCATCCTGAGCAGCTTCTCGGCGCCGGCGAAGCTGTCGATCAGCGCGCAGTCCTCGTCGATCAGGAACCCCGGCGGCATGAAGCGGTCGAGCAGCTGGTCGTAGGTCTCGATGATCAGCGGATCGGGGCCGTGCGACCGCGGCAGGTCGATCAGCGCCGGCCGGCGCGGCATCTGACGATGCAGCGGCATCCGGATCTGCGACAGCAGCTGGACGTCGCGCCGCTTGCGGTAGAGCTTCCAGGGGTCGTCGATCGACACGAACTCGTCGGCGAGCGCGCCGGGAGTCTCGCTGGCGCCGAGGAACAGCACGCCGCCGGAGGCCAGCCCGAAATGGAACAGCGACATCACGGTGCGCTGGGGCTGGGGCTGGAAGTAGATCAGGAGGTTGCGGCACGAGATGAAGTGCATCTTCGTGAACGGCGCGTCCCTGGTGACGTTGTGGCGCGCGAACACGATCAGCTGGCGGAGGTCGTGCAAGACCTGGTGGCCGCTCGCCCGCTTGGTGAAGAACCGCTCGAGCCGGCGCGCGCTGACGAACTGGAGCTGGTCCTCGCCGTAGATCCCGGCGCCGGCGTGCTCGAGCGACGCCTGGTGGACGTCGGTCGCGAGCAGCTTGAGCCGGACCGGCCGGTTGCGCGCGTCGAACGCCTCGCAGAACAGCATCGCGAGCGAGTAGGCCTCCTCGCCGGTCGCGCACCCCGCGACCCAGACCCGGAGCTCCTCCTCGGGAGGCACCCGGTCGAGTAGCTCCGGGATCACCTCGGACTCGAGGCGCTCGAACGCCTCGGGATCGCGGAAGAACTGGGTCACCCCGATCAGCAGGTCCTGGTACAGCGCGTCGAGCTCCTCGGGGTCGGCGCGGACCTGCTCGACGTAGGCCTCCAGGCTGGGGGCGCGCAGCAGGTCGGCGCGGCGCTGGATCCGGCGGCCGACCGTGGTGGTCTTGTACAGCGAGAAGTCGATCCCGAAGTGATCGCGCAGGTGGCGCAGCAGGGCGTCCATCGCGGGGTCGTCCGACAGCATCGCGGTGTCGGGCGGCGCGTCGCGCGGCGGGAGGCCGCACAGCACGCGGGCGAGATCGCGCGGCGGGTAGCAGTGGTCCACGACGCCGGTCGCGGCCGCCGACACCGGCATGCTGTCGAACTTGGCGCTCGCGGCGGTCTCGGCGAGCACCAGCCCGCCGGCGCGCTTGATCTCGACCACGCCGCGCGAGCCATCGCTGC
Source organism: Kofleriaceae bacterium (assembly GCA_041495365.1). Classification (GTDB taxonomy): domain Bacteria; phylum Myxococcota_A; class Polyangia; order Haliangiales; family Haliangiaceae; genus JABFXX01. Next base: position 30,677 of record JBGQCL010000017.1, read on the forward strand.
CGCTGCCCGACAGCACGATCGCGACCGCCTTGTCGCCGACGTCCTGGGCCAGCGAGCGGAAGAACGTGTCGATCGGCAGGGTGAACGCCTGGGGCTCCTTGTCGGTGAGCACCAGGTGCCGGTCGCGGATGATCATCTGCTTGCGCGGCGGCATCACGTAGATGTGGTTGGCGAGCACCGGCATGTTGTCGTCGGCGATCACCACCGGCATCTCGCTGTGACGCGAGATCAGCTCGTCCATCAGGCTGCGAAAGTCGGGCGACAGGTGCTGGACCACGATGAACGCCATCCCGGTGTCGGCGGGCAGCGCATCGAACAGTTGCTCCAGCGCCTCGAGGCCGCCTGCGGATGCGCCGATCCCGACGATCCGGCCGTCGGTGGGCTGGAGGGGGAGCTCGGCCGGCGTGTCCTCCTGCGATGATTTGTCAGCCATCAGAACGTGCAGCGGTTCATTCAAATCGCGGGCCGAGTCGCGCGGCGGCCGGTGGATCAGAAGTATGCGATGACCCTGCCAAACGCGCGGCCGAGCACTGTGCGCAGCCGCGCGCAAGGGCTCTCGGTGTGCGGCCATGCCACCGCGGTGCAGACGCGCACGTGCCGCTCAGCCGGTGATGTCGGTGACCATCGCCGGCCAGTCCGTGACCGCCGTGGTGAGCCGGCCATCGGCGCGATCGGCCCGGCCGCCGCCGCGCCCGCCGTGCTTCGCGGCGAGCCGTTTCCACAGCGCGCCGCAGTCGAGGCTCGATCCGGCGGCGCGGATCATCACCACGGCCGCGCCGGCGTCGTCGGGGGCGCACAGGATCGCGTCGCGGCCGGCGGCGGCGAGCCTGGCGGCGACGCTGCGGAGCAGCTCGGCATCGCCCGGCAGCGCCGCGATCGCCGGGCCGTCGCCGGGCAGCTGGGCGATGATCGCGGTGGCGAGCCGGCTGCGCAGCTGGGTGATCTGTCCGTCGGCGGCCTCGGCCTCGCGGCGCAGCTTGTCGATCGCGGCGGGGACCTCGGCGGGGCCGCACGAGAACTGGCCGGCGAGGCCGCGCAGCACCTGGTCGCGGGCGAACAGCTCGGCGCGGCCGCGCCGCGCGGTGGTGAACGTCACCCGCGTCATGCCCTTGTAGCGCTCGGCGCCGGTGATCCGCACCGCGGCGAGCTGCGAGGTTCGCGCGCAGTGCGTGCCGCCGCACGGCGAGCGGTCGAACTCGCCGATCGCGACCACGCGGATGTCGACGGCGACCTTGGGATCGCGGCGCAGCTTGAGCGCGGCGAGCTCCGCGGGGCCCGGGAACCAGGCGCGGACCTCGACGTCGTCGTCGACCACGTCGTTGGCGAGGTCCTCGGCGGCGGCGAGCTCGGCCTCGGGGATCCGGTCGCGCGTCACGTCGATCGTCAAGCTGGTCTCGCCGAGCCGGGCCGACGCCGTCGCGGCCTGGGCGCGGTCGAGCAGCGCGCCGCTCAGCAGGTGCTGCGCGGTGTGCTGCGCCATGTGCTGGCGGCGGCGCAGCCAGTCGAGCTCGCCGGCGACCCGGCTGCCGACCGCGGGCAGCTCGCCGTCGACCCTGTCCTCGATGAGGTGGACGATCGTGCCGCCGTCGGTCTCCTGGGTGTCGACCACCGCGAGCTCGCCGAGCCGGCCGCGGTCGCCGAGCTGGCCGCCGGCCTCGGGGTAGAACGCGGTGCGGTCGAGCACGACCGCCGGGCGCGACTGGTAGGTCGTGAGCGCGACGACCTCGGCGTCGAACCGCCGGAGGTAGGCGTCGTCGTGGTACAGGCGGTGGGTCATCGCCTCCGATCTATCACGTCGGCACGCGGGGCTCAGCGCTCGCCGAGCCAGAGCCGCATCCGGCCGTTGGCGTCGGCGAACACCTGACGGACGCGCCAGCCGGCCGCGGCGAGCAGCGCGGCGAGCGCGCCGGGCGCGTGCTTGTAGCAGTGCTCGGTCACGATCGCCTCGCCGCGGTCCAGCGCGATCGCCTCGCCGGCGACCTCGACGACCTGGCGGCGCCGGCTGACCAGGTGCATCTCGACCCGCGAGCGCGCGGCGTTCCACACCGCGCGGTGGAGGAACGCGGCCAGATCGAACGTCGCGGCGTGGCTGCGGTTGAGGTGCGCGAGCACGTTGAGATCGAACGCGGCGGTCACGCCGTGCGGATCGTCATAGGCGCGAAGCAGCGCCTCGGTGTCGGTGTTCGAGTCGGCGCCGAGCACCAGCGCGGCGCCCGGGCCGGCGAGCTCGGCGAGCCGCGCGAGGAACCGGCGAGCGTCGTCGGGCTCGAAGTTGCCGATCGTCGAGCCCGGAAAGAACACGCAGGTCCATCCGGTGCCGGGCGCGGGGGGCGGCAGCTCCAGCGGCCGGGTGTAGTCGGCGGCGATCGGCGCGACGTCGAGGCCGGGGAGCGCGGCGGCGAGCTCGCGCGCGGTGTCGGCGAGCTGCTCGGCGCTGACGTCGATCGGCACGTAGCTCGCCGGCCGGTCGAGCGCGGCGAGCAGCATCCGGGTCTTCTTGCCCGCGCCGCTGCCGGGCTCGATCACGCGGGCGGCGGGGCCGATCGCGCGGGCGATCTCGGGCAGGTGACGATCGAGCAGCGCGAGCTCGGAGCGATACGGGTAGTACTCCTCGAGCGCGCAGATCTGCTCGAACAGCGCCGCGCCGCGCGCGTCGTAGAGCAGCTTGCACGGCAGGTGCTTGTGCGGCGCTCGCAGCCCCGCGATCACGTCATCGCCCGCGAACGGGTCGGGATGGCGGCGACTGGCCTGGATCGTCGGTTTCATCGTCCTCTCCCTTACGTTGAACAGGTGAGTTGGTATCGCCGGGCGCCACGGCTCGGCTCACGGATCGTTTGCAAGCCGCACACCGGTCATCTGCCAGCGCGCCTGGGCCGGGAAGAAGTTGCGATACGACACGCGGATGTGATCCGCCGGCGTGAAGCACGATCCGCCGCGCAGCACGGACTGGCCGCTCATGAACTTGCCGTTGTACTCGCCGAGCGCGCCGGGCAGCGGACGGAATCCCGGATACGCCGTGTAGCTGCTTGCGGTCCACTCCCAGACGTCGCCGAACAGCTGGGTGAGATCGCCGGGGGCCGCCGCGGGCGCGCGATCGGGATGGAGGCGCCCGGCGTCGGCGAAGTTGCTTCGCACGGCGATCGCACCGTGCGCCGCGGCATGCTCCCACTCCGCCTCGGTGGGCAGCCGCGCACCGAGCCAGCGCGCGATCGCGTCGGCTTCATACAGGCTGAGGTGGCACGCGGTCTCGCCGGGGTCGACGGCGCGCAGGCCGGCGAGATCGTAGATCGCGTGCTCGCCGTCGCGCTCGCTCCAGTACAGCGGCGCGGTCCACCGCTCGGCCTGCGCGAGCTGCCAGCCGTCGCTCAGCCACAGCCGGGGATCGCGGTAGCCGCCGTCGGCGATGAACGCGAGGACCTCGGCGTTGGCGATCGGCCGCGACGCGATCCGGTAGGCCGGCACCAGCACGCGGTGGCGCGGCCGCTCGTTGTCGAACGCGAAGCCGCCGGCGGACGCGCCGATCTCGACGATGCCGCCGGCCTCGCTGCGCCAGGTCAGCTGCGCGGGCGGCCCGGGCTCCCCGCGCGCCAGGGCACGGTACGCCGGGGCGAGCGGCTGGGTGCCGAGCACGTGCTTGGCGTCGGTGAGGATCAGCTCCTGGTGCTGCTGCTCGTGATGCAGGCCGAGCTCGAGCCGTGCGCGGCCTTCCTGGTGGAGCGCGCCGTCGCGCAGCGCCGCCACGACCCGGCGATCGACCTCGGCGCGGTAGGCGTGGATCCGGTCGAGCCCGGGCCGGGTGAGCATGCCGCGCCGCGTCCGGGGCACGCGCGGGCCCACCGAGTCGTAGTAGCTGTTGAACAGGAATTCGAACGCCGGATCGAACGGCTCGCCGCCGAGCACGAACGCCTCGAAGAACCACGTGGTGTGCGCGAGGTGCCACTTGGCGGGGCTGGCGTCCGGCATGGGCTGGACGACCTGATCCTCGGCGGACAGCGGCGCACACAGCGCGACCGTGCGATCGCGCACGGCGAGGAAGCGAGCGATCAGCGGATCGGCCCGCGGATCGACGCGTGAGGGCTCCGCCGGCGCGGCGCGGGATGGTGACGGCGGCACCATGGCGGCCCAACCATGGCGCGATCCGCTCCGCGAGGCGACTGCGAATCGCGCCGATCATGACCACGCGCTGTCAGGTTTGTGACCGGGAGTGGCGCGGCATGCGGAATGCGCGGGCACAACATGAGGAATACCGATCAGGTCTTATCAGGCGAGATCGGTTGCCAAGCTCAGCGAAAGATGCGTTCCACCGCGCCGGCGGGCACCCAGCCCGCGACGCCGCCGGCCAGCCGGACCCTGGTCCACGCGTCGCGGCGCTCCATCACCTTGACCTCGACGCCGCGCGGCAGCGGCTGGGGCAGCGCGGCCGGCGCTCCCGCGCTGTCGGCGGCGCGCAGCACGACGTCGTCCATCACGATCGCGTCGTCGAGCCGGCGGTCCTCGAGCACCAGCGACGCCAGCATCGCGACCCACACCGCGAGCGGCAGCAGCGCGAGGCCGACGAAGCCGCGCCGGCGGCGCCCCGACCACGGGACGAGCAGCAGGATCGCGATCGCGAACGCGGCGGCGCCGACCATCAGCTTGCGGGCGCGCGGCCAGCCGTGAAAGAACAGCAGGGTGTCGGCGGCCCCGCCGGCCGCCGGGCGGAACGCGTCGGGCTGCCGGCTGCGCAGCCACGCCAGGTTGTGGCGCGCACGAGGCGTCCCGCCGTCGATCGCGAGCGCACGGCGAAACGCCAGGGTCGCGGTGGCGACATCGCCGGCGGCGAGCGCGGCGTTGCCCCAGTCGGTGAGCAGCTCGGGGCGATCCGGCGTGATCCGGACCGCGTCGCCGAACGCGGCCGCCGCGCGGGCGAACGCGGCCCTGCGCGCGGTCGGGTTGCCGGTCAGCTGCATCGCTTCCCGGTACGCGGCGCGGGCCTCGTCGAGCGCGCCGGCGAGCCGGCCGGTCGGGGCGGGCTCGGCGGCGGTCGCCGCGCCGGTCCGGGCGGCCGCGGGGAGTGCGGGCGCGGCCGGCGGCGCGCTGGCGTCGGCCGGCGGCGCGCCGGCGAGCCCGAGCCCGAGCCCGAGCCCGACGACGATCGCGGCCGCCGTGCGGGCGGTGCGCGCCTTGCGGGTCCGCCGCGCCTCGGTGACCCCGCGGCGGAGCAGGCCGGCGGCGTCGGACCGCAGATCGCTCGACAGCGGGACCGCGGACGCCTGCTGCGAGAAGCTCTCGGTCTCGAGCCGTGCGAGCAGGCCGGCATCGTCGACGGCGTGACCCAGGATGCGCGCCAGGTCGCGCAGCGCGGCGGCGAGCGGACCGGCGATGTCGCGCGCGGGGGCGGTGCCGGCGCGATCGAGCAGCTCCTCGACCCGGCGCCGCGCCGCCCGGACCTCGGCGGCGTCCTCGCGCTGGCTCTGGGTGCGCAGCTGGTAGATCCGCGCGACGAGCAGGGCGAGCGGGATCGCGTAGAGCAGGCCGACCAGCAGCCACAGCGCCGCGCCGCCGAGCGGGCGGTCGCTGGCGCGCTCGGGGCTCGACAGCGCGAGCTCGGCGTCGACCAGCGCGCCATCGAGCACCGCGTCGGCGCCGGCGGGCCGCGCGGCCGGAGCCCCTGCGGCCGCACCGCTCGGCCGGGCCGCGACCACGTCGCCGGCGCCGACCACCGCCGATCCGGCGACCGACAGCGCGATCGGCTCGGAGCGGACGGTCTGGTAGGTCGCCCTGAGCGGATCGAAGTACGAGAACGCGATCGCCGGAACCTCGGTCGCCGGCCCGGTGACCTGGACGGTCACCTTGAACGTCTTGGTCTTGCCGTCGTCGGACAGCTCGCCGGTCGGCAGGTCGGTGGGCGCTGCGAACTTGTCCCGGGGCAGGCCGCCGTCACCGTCGAGCCGGCCGAGCGCCAGGGTGTCGAGCCGCTGGTTGCTCTTGACCCGGATCGCGAGCTCGACCGGCTCGCCGAGCTTGACCACCGAGCGCGAGGTCGCCACATCGATCGCGAACTGCTCGCCGACCGCGCCCGCGAAGTTGCCGGGCCGGTCGGTCTCGGGCAGCGGCTTGACCTCCAGGGTGCGCGCCGCGTCGACCGCGCGGAACAGCCGGCTCGGCGCGTTGCCGAAGAAGTCGGCGCGGCCGACCGCGAGCGCCACGACGACCGACGACGCCGGCACCTCGAGCCTGCCGACCTTGCGGGGCGCGAGGAAGAACGTCGTGGTCAGCCGGTTGAAGCTGGTGCCGCCCTGATCGACGTGGTCGACGGTGTACGGCAGCTGGAGCTCCTTGCCACCGGCCTGGACGACCAGCGGCTTGCGCGTGGTGCCGGCCGGCGGCCCGCTGACGGTGAACGCGTCCATCGTCATCAGCGGGATCGACCACCGCGGATCGTCGGCCGGCTGGCTACGGAACAGCCAGGTCAGCGTGACCGGCACGGTCTCGCCGACGAAGATCGGCCGGTCGGGCAAGGCGAGCGACAGCTTCATCGCGTCGCTGACCGGGATCGTGTCGACGTCGGCCTCGGCGGGCTCGGTGGTCACCCGCTTGCCGCCCTGCGACACGGTGAGCGCCGGGATCCGCAGCCGGCCCTCCTTGTGGGGCTCGATCTGCCAGCGCAGCACCCAGGTCACCTTGACGAAGTCGCTGCGCCGGCCGTTGACGATCTGGATCCCGCGCGACACGTTGGGCTGCACCGCCACGAACGTCACGTCGGCGCTGGGGAGGGTGAGCTTGGGGACCTCGGGCTGCGGGGTCTCGTCGAAGCCCTCGATCAGGAGGTCGAGGTGGAACGGCACGCCGACGTGCGGCGTGTCGCGGTCGCCGAGCCGGAACTCGGCGCGAGGCTCGTCGGCGCGCGCGCTGCCCGCGGCGGCGATCAGCGCGACCACGAACGCGATCCGCCGCATCGCCACTCTCATCACCTGGCTCACCAGTCCTTCTCCACGGGGTCGGTCTGCGCGTCGCGATCGCGGCGCTCGCGCTGCCGGCGGGCGTCCTGGTCGCGGGCGCGCTGGCCGGCGCCGCCCTGCTGGGGCTGCGGGTCCTGCTGCTTCTGCTTCTGCTGCTGCTGTTGCTGCTGCTGTTGCTGCTCCTTGTCGCTCTGGTTGTTCTTCTTCTGCGGCGGCTGCAGCAGCCGCAGCGCGTTGTCCAGGTGCTCCAGCGCCTTGCCCTGGCTCTTGACGCCGGGCGCGAGGCTCTCGCTCGCGGTCTTGCTGTCGCGCGCCTTGACCAGGTTGGCGTTCGCGTCGGCCATGTCGCCCTGCGACTGGCGGACCTCGTCGGCCGCGGCGGCGAGCGACTTCGGGTTCGGACCCTGGCCCTGCGCCTGTGCCGGCTGCTTGGCGGTGGCGTCGGCCTGCTCGGCCAGCGCCTCGGTGATCGCCTTGGCCATCCGGGCATGGCCGTCCTGGCGGGTGATCAGGCCCGGCAGCTTGGGGTCGCGCGTGAAGTCGTCCTCGCCGCTGGCCGCCGAGGTCTGGTCACGGGTGTCGCCCTGCTCGCGGATCAGCTCCTGGAGGTGCTCGATCACCGAGAAGAACAGCTTGCGCAGCTCGCTCAGCCTGGCATCCGCATCCTTGGCCGGCGGCATCGGATCGCCGGTGCCGCTCAGCGCCTTGTCGAGCGCGGCGAGCGCGGTCTGCGCCTGGCCGCGCAGCTCCTCGGCGCGGGCCATCTGCTGCCTGGCCTGCTCGACCTGCTGCCTGCGGGCTTCCTCCTGCTTCTGGGCTTCGGCCTGCTTTGGATCCTGGGGGGCCTGAGAGGATCCGGGGGCAGAGCCCCCGGATGCGGCCTGGTGAGAAGGATCTGGATCCCGGGGGGATCCGGGGGCAGAGCCCCCGGATGCGGCCTGGTGAGAAGGATCTGGATCCCGGGGGGATCCGGGGGCAGAGCCCCCGGATGCGAGCTCGTCGGCGATCAGGTCGTGGAGTCGCGGCATCCGGCCGAGGTTGTGGGCCAGGAGCTCGTGGGTCTGCCGGCTGCGGGTCGCGGCGTCGAGCTGCTTGGCGGCCTCGGGAGATAGCAGCTGGAGCAGCGCCTGGTGCTCGCCGTACGCCAGCTCGACCAGCTGCTTGAGATCCGAGAACTGCTCGATCGCGCGGCCGAGCGCCTCGAGCGCGGCCTGCTCGCCCTCGAGCGCCTGCTTGACCTGCTTGCCGGCCAGCGCCTGGCGCGCCCGGTCCATCGCCGCGCTCGCCTCGCCGACCGCCGGCAGCGCCGCCTTGACCCGCTCGAGCAGCTTGGCGCGCTTGGCGTCCTCGGGGCTCTGCGGCGACGCCGCGGGGCTGGCCGGGACTGGCGCCGGAGCCGAGCTCGGTGCACCTCCGTTCGGCGTCAACAGCACCGCCGAACCCGCCCCGCTCCCCACACCGGGAGCGGGTGGGGGCGCCGATCCGGACGCGGTCGAGCCGGACGGGTTCGCCGGCGGCGCCGGGGTGGCGGTCGATGGCGGCGGGGCGTCCACCGCGGCCTGCAGCCGGGCGCGGACCTCCTCGAGCCGGTCGCGGATGCCGCCCTGGCGCTCCCCGATCACCGGCGGCTCCAGCCAGCCGGGCAGCATCGCGGGCGGCTGGGCATCCTTGGCGTCCTTGGCGTCCTTGGCGTCCTTGGCGTCCTTGGTGTCCTTGGCGTCCTTGGCGTCCTTGGCCGCTCCGGCGCCTGGCGCGAGCTCGAGTGCGCGGGTGTCCGCATGGGCGGTGTCCTGCAGCACCGCGAGCTCGTCCTGCGCGACCTGCTTCATGACCGTGATCGGATCGAGCAGCTGCTCGCGCGCCCGCTTGAGCGCGACCAGCGCGGCCTCGCTGCGCCCGACGCCGTCCTCGGCCGCGAGCTCCTGGAGCTTGCGCCGGGCCTCGGTGATCCGGGTCCGGCCCTCCATCAGGTAGAGGTCGAGGTTCTTGAGCTGGATCACCCGGACCTTCTCCTGCTCGCTGCGCTTGTCCTCGGGCTTCTTGCCGATCGCATCGATCTCGTCGGCCGCGAGGTCACCGACCACGCCGGCCTCGGCGACGATGCCACGCTCGCGGTCGGCGAGGTGGGTCAGCGTGCCCTGCTGGGCCAGCGGATCGCTGCCGCCGGCCTCCTTGATCGCCAGCCAGGCACCGCGCGCCTCGTCGAGCACGCCGCGCTGCTCGCCGATCACCCGGTCGAGCCGGACCTCGAGCTTGCCCTCGCCCTTGCGCAGCTCGTCGCTGATCGCCTGGACCTTGGCGCGCGCGATCGCGAGGTTGGCCCGGGTGTCGGCGTCGGCCGGACGCAGCCGGCTCGCGTCGGCCAGCCACGACGCCGCCTGCTGCGCGAGGTCGAGCGCGGCGGTGAGATCGGCGTCCTTGCCGATCCGCTTCTGGTCGGCGTGGGACGCGAACGCGAACCCGAGGTCGTAGGCGGCGCGGAACCGGAGCTCGGGGTCGACCCCGGTCTGGCTGCGCGCGTCGAGCAGCGCCTTCTCGGCGGCGTCGTGGTCGCGCTTGACGAGCGCGGCGACGCCGTCGTTGTAGCGATCGCGCGCGGCGCGGTGCTCGCCGGCGCAGCCCCCGAGGCTACCGGCGAGGCTACCGGCGAGGCCGGCGACCAGGCACACGAGCGGCAGCGTGCGAACCGTCATGGCGTCCTCCCGACCCACAGCGCCGCGAGCAGGAAGCCGAGCGACGCGAGCACCAGCCAGGTGTAGCGCTCGGCCGGGATCACGCGCTGGGCGGACGCGACCGCGGCGCTGACCATGGGCGCGACGTGGGTCTTCATGATCGACTCGAGATCGACCGCCGAGGTCCCGGCGGGGATGTAGGCGCCCTCGGTGACCAGCGCGATCTCGCGCAGCCGGTTGCCGTCGAGCTTGCTGATCACCGGCTTGTTCTCGTACATCAGCTTGGTCTTGGCGCCGGTCTGCGGATCGGTCAGCGTGATCTCGCTGCCGGTCTCGCTGCCCAGGCCGATCGCGACGATCTTGATCCCGGCGTTGCGCGCCTGCTCGGCCGCCTCCTTGTCGTACTGGGCGGGATCCTGGTCGTCGCCGTCGGTGATCAGCACGATCAGCTTGGCGCCCTGCCCGGGCGAGAACCCGCGGACCGCGGTCTTGATCGCCTCGCCGACCCGGGTGCCGCCGCGGCCAGCGCTGCGGGTGTCGACGGCCGCCAGCACGGTGGTGAAGAACGAGTGGTCCGGGGTCAGCGGGCACAGCATCGCGGCGCGCCCGGCGAACGCGACCAGGCCGACCCGGTGGCGGTCGAGCTTGCCGACCAGCTGGGCGATCTCGGCCTTGGCGCGGGCGAGCCGGTTGGGCGGCGCGTCCTCGGCGAGCATCGACCGCGAGGTGTCGAGCACGAACATGACGTCGGCCGAGGCCTGCACCGCGGTCACGGTCTCGGTCTCGCCGCGGACCTGCGGCCGCATCACCGCGCCGATCGCGGCGAGCATCGCGCACAGCAGGAGGCCGAGCCGGGCCAGCGTCCGGCCGAGCGTGGCCTGCGCGGTGAGCCGGCGCTGCATCACCGGCGACAGGAACGCGCCCAGCGCGCTGCGGCTGCGCAGCTCGAGCACGGCGAGCGCGATCACGGCGACCAGCGCGACCCACACCAGGTGGATGCGCTGGACCTCTGCGAACTGCCAGTCGATCACGGGAGCCTCCGCAGGGCGGTGCCGCGCAGCGCGCACGCGCCGAGCACCAGCAGCATCGCCGCGATCACGAACCCGCCGTAGAACTGGCGGTACTCGGTGAACTGCTGGTCCTCCAGCGTCGTGCGCTCCAGCTTGTCGATCGCCTCGTAGATCTTGACCAGCCCGCCGTGATCGGTGGCGCGGAAGTACTGGCCGTGGGTGCGGTCGGCGATCCTGCGCAGCAGGGTCTCGTCGATCGAGACCTCGATCTGGGCGAGCTCGCTGCCGCCGCCGGGTCGCGGGATCCGGATCGGCGCGACGCCGGTGGTGCCCGCGCCGATCGTGTAGACCTTGACCCCGGCCTTGACCGCGTCGTCGATCGCGGTGTCCTCGTCGATGTCGTGGATGTTGGACTCGCCGTCGGTCAGCAGGATCGCGACCTTGCTGCGCGCCTTGAACTCGGCGAGCCGCTGGATCGCGAGCTCGAGGCCGGCGCCGATCGCGGTCTGGGACTCGTCGTCGCGCGCGAACGCGACCTGGCGGGCGGCGGTGATCAGGTTGCCGTGGTCGAGGGTGAGCGGGCTGCGGGTCTCGGCGTAGCTCGCGAACGCGACCAGGCCGATCGCGTCGTCGGGCCGGCCGCCGAGCTTGTCGCCGCCGAGCACGAACCGCTCGAACGTCTGCAGGACCGCGTCGAGCCGGGTCAGCTCGCGGCCCTGCTCGGACAGGTCGAGCGCGCGCATCGAGCCCGACACGTCGACCGCCATCATGATCGCTATGCCGTCGCGGCGGACCCGGGCGCCCTGGTCGCCGGCGCGCGGCCCGGTCAGCGCGATCGCGAGCGCGATCACCGCCGCCGCGATCAGCGCGTCGGGCAGCCAGGCCAGCCGGGTCCGCCAGGTCTGGCCGCCGAGCGGCAGCGCGCGCAGCGACGAGAACATGACGCGCCCGGCCGACATCCGCGACATCGCGTAGGCGGGGATCGCCAGCAGCGCGAGCAGGATCAGCCACGGGTGGGTCGGCTCGACACGAAACAGGCTGTACAGCCCGCGGATCGCGGTCTCCATGTCACGCCGCCTTTCCGCCGGCCTGGCCGCCGTGGCCCGGCCGGCGCGCCACCGCGATCGGCTCGCGCAGCCGGGTGTCCTCGATGAAGCCGCGCGCGGCCTTGAGCGTGGCGAGCGACTCGTCGGCATCGGGCCGGTAGCCGGCGAACTTCACGCGATCGCAGCGCTCGAGGAACGAGCGCAGCAGGCCGCGGTGGTCGCCCGACAGCTCGGGCCGCGCGGTCGCGACCAGGAGGAACTCCTCGGTGGTCAGCTCGGGCGCGCGGATCTCGTAGCGCTGCTCGAGGTAGCGCCGCACGATCGCCGACAGCGCGACGAACCAGGCGTCGGCGGCGGTGTCGTCGGGCGGGCCGGCGCTGTCCAGCGCGCGCAGCCGCGCCACGGCCTCGTCGTAGGCCGAGCGCTGGCGCTCGATCCGGTGGCGGGCGCGCAACGCCCGGTAGCCGAGCGCCAGCGCCGAGCCGACGACCGCGACCAGGCTCGCGATGCCGAGCAGCGTCAGCCATCCGATGCCGCCGACGTCGGGATCGAGCTCTCCGAGCGCGGCCTTGAGCGGTGCGCTGGCGGTCTCGGCGGGCAGCGGCGCGATCTCGAGCGGGACCTCGTCGGTCAGGACCTCTTGCGGCTTGCCGGCGGCCGATCCTGAGCCCTGGGCCTGGCCCTGGCCCTGGCGCGCGTCGGTCATCTCGAACCGCAGCGGTGGGATCCGCTGGCGGCCGCTCGACGGCGCATCGAGCGTGTAGGTCTGCTCGTGGTGCTGGCCGCCGTCGGGCTTGCGCTGGGTGTCGCGGGTGAACGCGACGACGCGGAACCGGCCGAGCCGCTGGTCGCCGGCCTCCTGGAACGGCGCGTCGATCGCGACGCCGGCCGGCGCGTCGATCTCGAGCCGCGCGTAGATCGCGTCGCCCAGCGTGGGCTTGGCCGGCCAGACCTTGACGGTCGCCTTGACCGGGCCGACCTCGGTGGCCCTGGTCAGCGCGTCCTTGGCCGGCGCGATCGGCGCCGCGCCGGCCGCGGGATCGGCGGCCTCGTCGCCGTGGCAGCCGCCGGCCGCGGCGAGCGTGGCCGCCAGGCCGGCGAGGCAGGCCACCACGAGCCGGGCGTGAGCTCGCGGGAGTTTGCGATCCATCATCGGCGCAGCCGCCTTTCGCGTTCGCGGAAGAACCGCAGCAGGGGGTCGACCATCGAGCCGGACGCATCGAACACGACCAGATCCATGCCGGTCGCGCGCAGCTGGTCGCGCAGGCTGGTCTGGCGGTCGCGCGCACGCGCCGCGAGCTCGCTGCGGAAGCTCGCCGACCGCGTGTCGATCAGCCGGAGCCGGCCGGTCTCGGCGTCCTCCAGCGTGACCAGCCCGGCGGGCGGCATCTCGGCCTCGCGGGGGTCGGTGATCAGCGCCGCGACCACGTCGTGCTTGCGGTTGGCGTGGCGCAGCACCTGCAGGTAGCCGTCGTCGAGGAAGTCCGAGATCAGGAACAGCACCGCGCGGCGCGGCAGGACCTGGCGGCAGAACTCGAGCGCGGCGGCGATGCTGGTCGACCGCCGCGGCTCGTCGCGGGTCTTCGCAGCGAGCCGGGCGAACCACCGGCGCACCGCGCGCGGCAAGACGATCCCCAGGGGACCTTCCCGTCCCCTCTCCGCCGGCAGAGCCGGCGGATTCACCCCTCCGCGCGCCGCGTCGCGCGGCACCGACAACGCGCTGCGGTTCGAGCCCGCCACCGCGCCTTCCCCGCGCGCGAGCACCTCGCGGACCACGCGCAGCGCGTGCTTGCCACCCTTGCGCGGCGGGATGTAGAGGTCGGCGCCGCCGTGGAACAGCAGCAGGCCGACCTTGTCGCCGTTCTCGACCGCGCTCATCGCGAGCAGCGCCGACAGCTCGACGGCGGCCTCGAGCTTGCTGCGCCGGCCCGAGCCGAAGTCCTGCGACGCGCTGACGTCGACCAGCAGCATGACGGTCAGCTCGCGCTCCTCGACGAACCGCTTGACGTGCGGCTCGCCGGTTCGCGCGGTGACGTTCCAGTCGATCGCGCGCACGTCGTCGCCGGGGACGTACGGGCGGACCTCGTCGAACTCCATGCCGCGGCCCTTGAACACCGACAGGTATGCGCCGGCCATGACGTCGGACACCTGGCGGCCGGTGACGAACTGGATGCGCTTGACGGCTTGCGCGATCTCGGCGGGCAACATGTCGCAACTCGCGCTTACGGGACCGGCACGTTCTCGAGGATCTGCACGATCACGTGATCCGTGGTCTTGCCCTGGGCCTCGGCCTCGTACGACACCAGGATGCGGTGGCGCAGCACGTCGTGCGCGATGGTCTTGACGTCGTGCGGGGAGATGTAGCTCCGGCCCGACAGCAGCGCCTGGGCCTTGGCGACCTTGATCAGCGCGATCGACGCGCGGACCGACGCGCCGTTGTCGATCAGCGGCGCCAGGCTGGCCAGGTTCGCCGCCTTCGGATCGCGGGTCGCGCCGACCAGGTCGACCGCGTAGCGCTTGACCTTGTCGTCGACGAACACCTGGCGCGCAACCTCTCGAGCCGCGATGATCTCGTCGGTGGTCATCATCTTGCTCGCGGTCGGCTCGGTGCCCGCGCCGGCCATCCGGTCGATGATCTTGACCTCGTCGTCGCGCGACGGGTAGCCGACCTTGATCTTGAGCATGAAGCGATCGAGCTGGGCCTCGGGCAGGGGATAGGTGCCCTCCTGGTCGATCGGGTTCTGGGTCGCGAGCACGAGGAACGGCTCGGCGAGCCGGAACGTCTGGTCGCCGAGCGTGACCTGCTTCTCCTGCATCGCCTCGAGCAGCGCCGACTGGACCTTGGCCGGCGCGCGGTTGATCTCGTCGGCGAGGATCAGGTTGCCGAACACCGGGCCCTTGCGGGCCGTGTAGGTGCCCTCGCGCGGGTTGAAGATCTGCGTGCCGACCACGTCGCCGGGCAGCATGTCGGGCGTGAACTGGATGCGCGAGAACGTGCCGTGGACCGCATCGGCCAGCGTGCGGATCACGAGGGTCTTGGCGAGCCCGGGCACACCTTCGAGCAGGATGTGGCCGCCGGCGAGCAGCCCGAGCACGAGGCGATGCAGCATCTCGTCCTGGCCGACCAGGACCTTGCCGACCTCGGCCTTGAGCGCCGCGAACCGGCCCTGGAACTTGATGACGTCTTCAGTGAGGCGATCGGACATGGGGAACCTTGTGGGTGCCGGAGCAAAGCGCCCGGCTGGCGGGCTGTCAACTACCCGGACGCCGGCTGCATTCCCCGCACGGGCGATCGGCCTGGGACGGGCGCCGCGGCGGCCAGGTGCCCCCGGCCAAGTGGAATTTCAGTGACTTGGTAGGTCGTGCGCGGGGTTCATCGCGGCGGCGACGTGGCGGGTCTGCGACAGCCGCGTCGGACGCGGTGTGACGTCGCAGCCCATCCCCGCGGCGTGGGGTTCTGCGGGTTTGCTCGCGCGCGCGGCTGGCACGCGGCGTGGATTGCGGACCACTCGCGATGGGGAGGCCGGTGAGGAGAACGATGTTGAAATTTGCTCCTGCGATCTGTCTGGTTCTTGCCGCGTGTGCCACGGGCACCGCGGTCCGTGGTGATCGGGAGGGCGCGGCACGGCTGGATCCGGCCGCGGACGCCGGCACCGCGCGGGGGTTCCCGCGAGCCAAGGATCCGCAGCTGCCGAGCGTCGACGACATGTCGCGCCGGATCCGCGACGAGGTCGGTGACGTCGCCTCCGCCGAGGTCCGGCTGTGCGTCGGCGCCGACGGCCACGTCCAGCGCGTCCAGGTGCTGCGCGGATCGTCGTCGTGGGCGTTCGACGCGGCGCTCGTGCGCGACATGTCCGACTGGCAATTTTCGGAAACTCCCGCGGTCCAGCGAGCGAACTGCGGGATCGCGAAGGTCAGCTATCGCGTGAACTGGCCATGATGCTTGACGTCGCGCCGGTCCTGCGCGATGGTGACTGATACGGAGGTAGGTTTCGATGAGCAGCGCCCAGTTCCCGAGCAAGTGCAAGCCGACGCGCGTAGATCGTGGGATCGCATCCCGGCGCGTCGACGATTGCACTGCCCGCGGCGGGCGAGGCTCGTGTAGCTGACACGAGCGCACCGTGACCGCCGCGGGCTCCCCGGTCGAATGACCCCGGAGCCCGTTTCGTTTCCAGCGACGACCGGGACTCCACAGCATCGTTTGCTCGCCATGCCGCCTGGCATGGCCTCGAGGCCCTGTATGTCCTTGCATGTCCGATCTGCTTCTTCGTTGACCTGGCTCGAACGCCCCGGACGCGAGCTCGTCCGCCTGGCGTGGCCGATCACCGTGTCGATGGTGTCGTTCTCGATGATGACGCTGACCTCGACCGCGTTCGTCGCGCACCTCGGCGCCGACGAGCTCGCCGGCGTCGGGCTCGCCGGCGTCGTCGGGTTCGCGCTGGTGTGCTTCGGCATCGGCCTGCTGCGCGGCGCCAAGACCCTGGTGTCGCAGGCGGTCGGCGCCGGTCGCCGCGATCGCATCCCCGAGCTGCTCGCCGCCGCGCTCGCGCTCGCCATCGCGCTCGGCGCGGCCGCGATGGTGCTCGGCCAGCTGATCGCGCCGTTGCTCGTGCCCTTGTCCGCGTCGCCCCGCGCGGGTCGGCTCGCCGCCCAGTACCTCACCATCCGCTCGGCCGGTGCGCCGGTCGTGCTGGTGTTCGCCGCGCTCCGCGAGGCGCGCTACGGCCAGGGCGACACCCGGGCGCCGATGCGAGCGTCGCTCGCCGGCAACGCCGTCAACTTCGCGCTCGACGCGACGCTGATCCTCGGTCTGGGCTGGGGCGTCCGCGGCGCCGCCGTCGCGACGATCTGCGGCAACCTCACCGAGCTGGCGTTGCTCGCGTGGCCGATGCGGTCCGCGCTGCGCGGCCTGGTGTTGCGCGGCTCCGCGATCCGCGAGGTCTGGGCCCAGGGCTTGCCCAACGGTGCGCAGTTCGTCATGGAGGTCGGCGCGTTCCTGATCCTCACCGTGCTGGTCGCGTCGATGTCGGCGGTCGACGCCGCGGCGCACCAGATGGTGCTCCACCTGATCAACGTGTCGTTCCTGCCCGCGCACGCCCTCGCCGAGGCGGCGGCCGTGCTCGTCGGCCAGGCGGTCGGCGCCAACCGGGACGCCCTGGTCGGGCGCGTCGCGCGCCGCAGCTTCCTGATCGGCGCCGGCTACGCCACCCTGTGCGGTGTGGTCTACGCGGTGCTCGGCGGCCTGATCACGCGCTCGCTGGCGTCGGGCAACGCCGCGCTCGCCGCCCGCGCCGGGACGCTGGTCCACGTCGGCCTCGCGTTCCTCATCGCCGACGCGGCCAACGTGATCGCGCGCGGCGTGCTGCGCGGCGCGAGCGACGTGCGCTATGCCGCGATCGTCGGGATCGCCACGTCGTGGCTGACCACACCGCCGCTGGCCTGGGCGCTCGGCGTCGCCTGCGGGCTCGGCGTGGTCGGCGGCTGGATCGGCCTCGCGGTCGAGATCATCGTCGGCGCCAGCCTGTTCTGGCTGCGCGTGCTGCGCGGCGGCTGGCGGCCCGCGGCGGCCGCGGCGCGCCGGTCGATCGCCGGTGCGGCGGTGTGATCGCCCCGGCTCCCGCGTTCACATCGCCTGCTGCGGCGCGGGATTCCCGGCCGGCGGCTGCTATGGTCGGTGGATGCACGCCGCCGGCATCCTCGCTGCCCTCGCCCTGTCGACCGCCGCGCTGCACGGCCAGGCCCGCGCCGATGCCACCCGCGCCTGGGCCGCGGCCAAGGCCGGGTTGCCCTCCGACGCCAAGGTCGTGATCGGGGTCGACGTCGCCGCCGTCCAGAAGACCCAGCTGTTCGCGACCTTCTACCCCAAGCTGCACGACCAGCCCGACGTCGCCAAGGTGCTCGACGCGATCAAGGACGGCTGCAAGATCGATCCGCTCGCGGTCATCCAGGGCATCGTGTTCGCGTCATCGGGCGAGCGCGACGACGGCGCGATGTACCTCGCGGTGTCCGGCATCGACCGCACCCGGCTGGCGTCCTGCCTGCAGACCACCGCCCAGGCCGCGGCGCCGCACGCCGAGGCCGCCGACAAGCCTGGCGACAAGCCGGCCAAGGTCACCATCAAGCAGGCCGGCAACGTCACCGAGGTCAGCCGCGGTGGCGAGACCGGCTATTTCGGCTGGGTCGGCAAGGACGTCCTCGTCGTGACGTTCCACGCCACCGACAAGCCGTCGCTCGTCAAGTGGATGGGCGGCAAGGGCGCGCTCGCCAGGTCCGACCTCGGCAAGACCCTCGCCAAGGTCAACACCGCGGCCGCGATGTGGGGTGCCGCCACCGGGACCAAGGAGCTCCAGCCCGGCATGACCGCCAGGGGTGGCTACGGCGCGGTCAGCTATGCCAAGGGCCAGCTGTCCGCCGACATCCACGCCGTGCTGGAGAGCGCCGCGCAGGCCGGATCCGCGTCGATGACGGCCAACCAGCAGCTCACCCTGATCAAGGCGACCGGCCAGGTGCCGGCCGAGATCGCCCCGGTCGTCCAGGCGATCACCATCTCGGCCGACAACGACGAGGTCCGGATCAAGGCCAGCGTCGCCGAGAAGGACGTGCTGGGCGCCGTTGCGTTCGCGATCGACAACTTCGGCAACTGAGCGGCATCTTCCTCCTCTGGCCTCCTCCGGCCTCCCTCCCGAGCGTACCCATGACCGACGACTTCAAGCGCCAGGCCGCGCACGCCGCGCTGGCCGAGCTGCCCCCCGACGGGGTGATCGGCATCGGCACCGGCTCGACCGCGCGGCTGTTCATCGCCGCGCTCGGCGAGCGGGTCGCCGCCGGCCGGCGCTACACCTGCGTGCCGACCTCGGAGGCCAGCCGGATCCAGGCCGAGCAGCTCGGCATCCCGCTGCTGTCCGACGACGGCCCATGGGACATCGCGGTCACCGTCGACGGCGCCGACGAGGTCGACGACGCGCTCGACCTGATCAAGGGCGGCGGCGGCGCCCACACCCGCGAGAAGATCGTCAACTTCAGCTCGCGCCGCAACGTCATCATCGTCGACGCCTCCAAGCTGTCGCGCCGGATCGGCGAGAAGTGGGCCGTGCCGGTCGAGGTCCTGCCGTTCGCCCACCTCGCCACCCGCTCGCACCTGGCCCGGCTCGGCGCGCCGACCCTGCGCATCCGCGGCGACGCCCCGTTCCGCACCGACGCCGGCAACCTGATCTACGACCTGGCGTGCGGCCCGATCGCCGACCCGCGCGCGCTCGACGCCGCGCTCCACGCGACGCCAGGCGTGGTCGAGACCGGCCTGTTCCTCGGCCGCGCCGACGTCGTCGTGATCACCGGCACCACCGGTGTCGAGCGCCGGGTGCGCTGACGGCACCGGGAGAACGCGGACACGCGAGACTCGCCGTCGGCTGCTGCGCGGATGGGCGTCGGAGCCGCGCCCGCCGAATCACCATCGGTGCCTGCGCGGACGGCGCGAGGTATGTGCGGGGGCAACACCTGCCAATCCTGGTCACGGTCGCGGCGTCCGACCCCATCCTGCTCGCGGACGCCCACGGCGGCCTCGCGTTGGCGTCTCGCGATCGCATCCTGTCCATGCACGGAGGCGCGAGCCGGTCACGGCGCTGCCTCGACCGCCTGGAGCGCGGTGTCGATCGCATCCCGGCCGCCGGCGGCCTCGACGTCCGCGCCGGCCGCGATCAGCAGCTCGACGAGCACACGCCAGTCGCGGCCGGTCCCGGGCTGATTGCGGATCACCCACACGGCGAAGTCGAGCACGGTGCCGCCGTGGTCGTTCTTGACCTCGAGCGGCGCGCCGCGCTCGATCAGCATCCGCACCGTCGCGTGGTCGCAGCGCCACACCGCCTCGTGCAGGCCGGTCATGCCCTGGTTGCCGCGCACGCCGATCCGTGCGCCGACTTCGATCAGGTAGGCCGCGATCGCCGTCTGCCCGGCGCGGCATGCGGCGAGCAATGCCTCGTCCTTGATCTCCTGCGCCGGTCGCGGCGGCCCGAGGCGCGCGCCCGGCTGCAGCTCGCCGTCGCCGGTCACGAGCTCGCGCACGCGATCGATCCTGCCGAGCGAGGCCGCGGCGGACAGATCGATGGCCGCGCCGCACTCGGCGAGTGCGTTCTGCGCGGAGGGCAGCGCGTAGCGGAGCGGCGTGGTGTCGCCGTCGGGGCCGTTGACGCGCGCGCCGCCGCGGACCAGCGCGCGCACCAGGTCGGGCATCACGCCGGCCCGGTCGGGGTGCGCGCTCGTGACCGCGAGGGCGAGCGTGGTCTGTCCCGGCCCACCGCCGTAGGTCAGCGCGAACGCGTCCGGGTCGGCGCCGCGCGCGAGCAGCAGCTCCGCCACCGCCGGGGCGCTGGCCGGCGTGCGCTGGCGCTCGGCCTCGACGCCGTTCGCCGCGACGTAGTGCAGGAGCGTGCAGCGGTGATCGCGCAGCGACCGGGCGTGAACCAGCCGCGGCTCGCGGTCGAGCAGCGCGGCGAGCTTCGGGACATCGCCGTCGACCGCGGCGTCGGCCGCCTGCTCGAACCGCTCGGCGAGATCGACCGGCTCCTGCGGCACCGCGCCGGCGCGCCGCAGTCGGTCGGCGATCGCATCCGCGCCGTCGCGCAGCGCGCGGGTCAGCGGCGTCTCGCCGCCGAAGTCGACGGCGTCGACGCGCGCGTGGCCGGCGAGCAGCGCGTCGACGGCGGGGATCGACTCCGACGATGCGGCGAGGTGCAGCGCGGTGTCGCCGTCGTCATCGGGGACGCCGGGGTCGAGGCCGATCGCCAGCAAGGCCGGGAGCGCGGCGACCCGCCCGCTGCGCACCGCCCAGCACAGGTGCTGGTGATCGCCGGTTCGCCACGCGGCGCTCCCCGCCGGCCGCTCGCCGCGCACGCACGCGCCGAGCAGGCGGTCGGCGTCGCTCGCCTCGTCGTCGCGCGCGCCGCGGCTGCGGAACACGGCCGCCGCATCGTCGCGCGCGACCCGCACCGCGATCGCGAGCGGCGTGTGGCCCTCGCGATCGCGCGCGGCCAGCGACGCGCCGCCGTCGAGCAGCACCTCGAGCATCGCGAGGTCGCGCCCGAGCAGGAGCGCCGCATGCAGCGCGCCACCCCACCGGCCCCACCGCCGCCCGGCGTGATCGACCCACGCGCCGTGCGCGAGCAGGATCCGCGCCGTGTCGCGGTCGTCGCGCTCGATCGCGATCTCGAGCGCCTCGCGCAGCTCCCACCGCTGTGCCGTCGCGAACGCCTCGGTCACCGGCGCACCGGCGCGCACCGCCGCATGCAGCGACGGGATCGCGCGATGCTTCATCCGCGCCCACGACGGGAAGCCCGCCTCCCGTGCGACGACCAGCTGGGCGTCGGCGAGCTGGATGACACCGGCCGCTCGTGCCGCTCGTGGATGATACCGGCGCACGCGCCGGATCGCCTCGGGCTCGTTCCGCCGGTACGCGCGAAGCAGATCCTTCGCGCGCTTGCGCTGCTGCTCGAAGTTCATGTGACCGCCTTCCGTGCTTCCGGTGTCCGCCTGCCGGATGGAAGAGGTCCATGTGGATGCCTCTCGGAACCTGACGAGACGGGCGCAGCCCTTTCCGCGGACCGGGTGCACTCTCGGCGTGCGGCCCGATTCTAGCGCACGCGGCGAGCGTTGCCACGAACCATCGGCTGCGGGCGGTGCCCGATCACGGCTTCAACCGAGGCCGAAGGTCGCGGTCCGGGTCGCCGGTGGCGTGCGGTCGAGTGGGCGCAGCATGTCCCAGTATACGTCCCGTCGTCGCCGGCGGTTACCCGGCCCCCGGCGCCTCGGTACCTACGGCTCGCTCGCTGCTGGCGCGGGCGGCCACCCACCCGAACCGGGCGTCGGGACCCCAGAATCAACCGAGGCCGAACGTTGCCGTCCGGGTCGCCGGCGACGTGCGGTCGAGTGGGCGCAGCATGCCCCAGTATACGTCCCGTCGTCGCCGGCGGTTACCCGGCCCCCGGGGCCTC
Source organism: Kofleriaceae bacterium (assembly GCA_041495365.1). Lineage (GTDB taxonomy): Bacteria > Myxococcota_A > Polyangia > Haliangiales > Haliangiaceae > JABFXX01. The sequence goes on from JBGQCL010000017.1 coordinate 52,329, forward strand.
GGTGCGGCAGAGTCAGTCGAGGATGAGGAAGTCGGTCGTCACATCGACCCAGCCGTCCCGCGCCTCGACCGCGGTCACGCTGCCCTGATCGAAGAACGTATCGTACGTGCCGAGCGGGTAGCTCCCAGAGCACCTTCCGGCGGGGCATGTCCATCGCGCGAACGATGTCCCGGTACTGGTATGGTTGACCGGGCACGTCCTCGCGCCACGCGTAGGCCACCGTGTTGCCTTGCAGCACGCTCCAGGGAAACGATCCGGCGCCGGCTCCCGGTAGCGTGTACTGCCAGGCGATCCTGCGTCCGACCGGATCGCCCGGCGCCTCGTCGTACACCCGCAGCGTTCGCTCGTTTGCTGGTGATGGACCGTCGTGCGTCGGTGATCGGCGACGGCCACCGCACGACTGGCGGCTCCGGCCCCGCGACACTGCCAGGACCTGGCCAGTGCGCAGCTCCACACGGAAGAACTTGTTGCTTGCGACCACGGGCGGACGCAGGGCCGGCGATCACGAGCGCACGTCCCGCGATCAGCACGCCGGCGGTCCATCGAGCGATCGGACTCGACACGGCTCGACGGTAACATGGCCGCCACCATCGTCGCCGCGCTCCGACCTGTCACCACCGGGCTCGATGGGGACCAGTTCCACCAGGATCACCGGGACCATGGGGCGCAGCAGGAACTCGCCGAGCATGCGTCAGTGAGGTCTACTTCCGCCACTCGGGCGGCGACCCTAACACTGCCCGGATGCGGAACAGCAAAGGTCGCACCTGTAGCGTTGTGCTGTACCCGTGTGATGCGTGGCCATGGCTACGGTTGTTCGGTGTCTCGAGGCGTCGGCGGCCACCAGTCGGCGACGTTGAGCGGGACCGCGTCGAACGGCGCGATCCGCGCCTCGGTCTCGTCGCTGTACGTGCGGATCGTGACCCAGTGGCTGGACTCCAGGCGCTGCACGGTCAGCACACGCGCTTCTAGGTCGACGATCCACGCGTAGGCGACACCGACCTCGGCGTAGTAGGGCATCTTGACGAGCTGGTCATGGCGCCGCGTGGTCTTGGACAGGATCTCACAGACCCAGTCGGGCACCACGCGAATCGGCTCGTCGACCGGCAGATCGGGCATGCGCTCGCGGCGCCAGCCGGCGATGTCGGGCGAGATCTCCGGCGTGTTGGGGAGCTCGATCCCGGGCTCCGTGACGATCCACCATCCCCCGGGACCACCGCGGCCGTGGCTGAACGGTCCCAACAGGCCGCTTCCGATCTCAAGTCCGGTGAGCTGATGCCGCGCCCGCGGCTTGGTCATCGTGTAGAGCACGCCGTTGATGATCTCTCCGACGATGCCTGGGGGCAGGGCGTCGAGATCAGCGAGCGTCGGAGCTCTCAGGCTTGGCTTGGTCGTGCTCATGTCCTACCTGGGAGGTTAGCACCGGGGGCGTCTCGGCCGCGGTGGCAGTTCGTTGCGGTTGCTTCCCGTTTGCACAGTCGTCACACCGGCCGGATCCGAGGTCCAACCGGGCAGGATCATGCGGCGATCCGGCGATCCCCCCGGACTGAAAATCCGCGTGTCGTTGGTTCAATTGTGTGCTTTCGGCAGCAGTGCGTGAAAGCAGCGCCGCGGGTTGATACCGTCGAGGCGAGCCCTGCTCCATCGAGGGCGACGCTCGACAGAAGAGCGCCGTTGACGCGACGCACCATGGCGTCCGCAATCGCCACCGGCGTCCCGCCGGTTCAGGTTGACCCGCGCGTGGTAGCCTGGCGCGCGCCGACGGCGCGGTCGACGCAGTTCGCTCGGTGGCGCAGGATGGGGCGCCACACGCCACACCGGCGCAGGCTGGGCCTGCGCACGGCACAGATGACAGCGCGCGCGGATCGTCGACGAACCGCACAGGGACGCACGCAACGCCGACCGCGGCGCATGAATGATATCGAGGGGCGCTCGATGCGATTGCACGAGCGCGCGTTGCGCGTCACCTCACGGGCGATGCGACATAATGATGAGCACGACCACGCGCAATGGCACGCACGTGTCTGCGTGCGGACGTGTGAAGTGAGCGACTCTAGCTCTATTATGCGGCGACCGGCACCGCCGTGGCGCCAGCCTGGATGCGTTGGAGCGTCGCGCGATAGGTCCACGGGAGCCACGCCCCAGGATCGGCGGCGACCTCGGCCTCATGACGAAGCAGCGCGACGAGGTAGTCGAATGGGTTGCCGTGGTGGAGGACCGTCGTCGAGATGAGGGTCATGTAGACATCGCCGACATAGGCACCGTACTCGGTGCGATAGAACAGCGAGTTTTTGCGATGACGGATAGCCATCTTCAGGACCCGCTCGCAAAGGTTGTTATCGAGCGGAGCGCCGGCGACGCGGAGAAACAAGGTCAGCTGGGACCAGCGCTTCTGCAGATACAGGAGCGCTCGTCCGAAGCCAGCGTTGGGCTCGATGCGGTGGCCGTCGAGCTCGGCGCGGATCCATTGCTCGAGCTCGGCCATGACCGGACCACTGTTCTTCTGGTGATACGCGAGACGCGCGTCGTCCGACAACCCCTGTTGCCGGCACTCGTCGTCGTGCTTGAATACCTTGCCGAGGGCTTCGAGCACATGCCGGCACTCGGTCGGGAAGTTAGCGACCTCATCCACGATCTGGCGTCGTCCGTGCGCGAGGCAGTTGCACTCGACCACGGTATGGCCCTTCGGCCGATTGCGGTCGAGGCCATCGCACATGTGGATCGGCGGTGAGGCCGCAGCATCGCGCAGCGCGAGGAGCTCGGTGAGATTCTCGCCGGCGTGCTTGCGTCCGGTGGCGAACAGCGCGATCGGCCCTGCGTCGGTGATCGCCACCGTGGCGGTCGTGAACAGCCCCGTCCGCTCCGGGTCGGGCAACGCGTTCACGGCGAGCAGTTCTTCGCGCCGCTTGCCCATGAGCGCGAGGATCCGCATCGTGGTGTCGTCGTTGTGCAGCACGCGTCCCATGGCGGCGCGACGGCGCAGCTCATCGAACACGGGCTCGAGTGTCTCGACGTGATCACGGACGACCTCCCACTGAGTGGAGGCCGGCACAGGGCAGTCGAGCTGGCGCTGGTGTCGCGCGAGGCGGTTGAGCGGCATGCCGGTGCCGTAGCGCAACAGCCCCATCGTGGCGACCGCAGTCTCGTCGTACTTGGGCCCTCGTGCCGCGGCGGGGGCGTCTGCGGTGAACACATGGCCGCAGCCACTACACCGCAGCTGCTGGCAGTCCCACATGACGGCCGCCAGCGGCGCCTGGCCGATGATGCGCACGATGCAGGATGGCCGCTTGAGGTCATAGAGCCGGCCATGCGTACAGTCCGGGCAGGTGTTGCCGGTGTGCAGGCGATCATGCGCGACGTAGTCGCGACGCGTAGGAAGGTACTCGGCGGCGCCGATCCGACCGTGGCCGTCGCACTTCTTGGGTGCGGCCTTCTCGGAGTCGACGTTCGCGCTGGCATTCGCCGCGCTGGCCGCGGTGCTCGTATCGGAATTCGCGGGGCTGACCTCGCCGCCCTCGGCGGCGCCATCGTCCGCAGCACGCTCGGCATCGGACGCCTCGTCGGCGGGCGGTGCAACGATGGCCGACGCGTGCTCGCTCGCGTCGCTCGGTTACGCTGCGCCATCGCTGCGTGCACCGGGCTCGGTGGGCTCGCCGATCCGGGGTGGGCTCGGCGACGCCGTGGTGGGGAAGAGAATGGATCGGCGCCCAGCACCTCGCGGCACAGCTGCGCGAGGCCGTCGATGCCGCGGCGGAAGTCTGCCGGCTCCACCGCCACGAGCAGCCGCATTTGCGGCGCGAGCTGGATCATCTCCGGCGGCGCCAGAACGCCTCGGCGAGTGCTGCGAGATCGATCGCCGTCCCGGCACCGAGCTCAACCTCGAGCCGCTCGCCATCTCGGCCATGAAATCGAA
>JBGQCL010000018.1:0-56128 GCA_041495365.1 Kofleriaceae bacterium
CAGCGGGTTGTTGATCTGGTGCGCCACACCGGAGGTCAGGGTGCCGAGCGACGCGAGCCGGTCGGCGACCTCGAGCTGGCGCTGCATGCGGGTCTGATCGGTGACGTCGCGCAGCACCATCACGGCACCGAGCAGGTCGTCGCCGTCCAGCACCGGCGCCGCGCTGCCGCTGACCAGCCGGCGCGCTCCGCCGGCGGTGTCCAGTGGCGCCTCGTGGAGCGCGAGGTGGCGCCGGTGCTGCAGCGCCTCGTCGAGCGGCGCCGCCGGTCCGGACCCGGTGAGCCGGACCATCTGCGCGGCGGGCTTGCCGTACGCCCGGTCGGCCGCGACCCCGGTCAGGCGCTCCGCGGCCGGGTTCGCGAACGCGACCCGACCGGCGGAATCGACCGTGATCACCGCGTCGTCGATCGAGCGCAGCGCGGCCGCGAACCAGCGCTGGCTCTCGCGCAGCTGCTTCTCCATCGCGTGGCGGTGGAGCGAGATCTCGATCGCGGTGCGCAGCTCGGTGGCCCTGACCGGCTTCGTCAGGTAGCCGTACGGCGAGGTCTGCTTGGCGCGCTCGAGCGTCGCGTCGTCGGAGTGCGCCGTGATGTACACGACCGGGACCGCGAACCGCCGGCGCAGCAGCGCCGCGGTCTCGATGCCGTCGCGCCCGCCCTTGATCCGGATGTCCATCAGCACCAGGTCGGGGCAGCGCTCGGTCGTGCGGGCGACCGCCTCGTCGGACGACGCCGCGATCGCGAACGCGTCGTAGCCGAGCGCGCCGAGCATGGACTGGAGATCCTTCGCGACGATGCGCTCGTCCTCGACGATCAAGATGGAATGTAACGGCAAGGCCGACATGAGGTGTGGATCCGTGTAGGTGGCGGGCGCCGGCATGGTCAGCTGGCGTCCCCGGCGAAGGTGAGCTGGAACGACGCGCCCGGTGCGCTGACCACCGCGAGCTCGGCGTCGAGCTGCTCGGCGAGCGTGCACACCAGCTGGAGACCCATCGACGTCGCGCGCTGGATGTCGAACGCCGGGGGCAGGCCGGGGCCGTCATCGTCGACCCGCAGCCGGACCCGGCCGCCGTCGAGCCGGGTCAGCGCGACCTGGATCGTGCCGCGGCGGCCGCCGGGGAACGCGTGCTTGAGCGCGTTGGTGATCAGCTCGTTGAGCACCAGGCCGCACGGGATCGCGCGGTCGACGCCGAGCGGGATGTCGTCGATCGCGAGCTCGAGCACGACGTCCGACGACGACACACCGAGCGCGTGGAACACGCTGGCGGCCAGGCTGCGCGCGTACTCGGCGAAGTGCACCGCCGCGTAGTCCCTCGACTGGTAGAGCTTCTCGTGGATCAGCGCGATCGCGAGCACCCGGGTCTGGCACTGGTCCATCGCGTCGCGGCTCACCCCCGGCCCCAGCGTGCGGGTCTGCATGTTGATCAGGCTGGAGATCACCTGGAGGTTGTTCTTCACGCGGTGGTGGATCTCCTGGAGCAGGACCTCGCGCTCCTTGAGGCTGCGCGCGAGCTCGGTGTGGCGGGTGCGCAGCAGGCGGGCCTCGGTGTCTTGCTCCGCCTCGCGCACGCTCCGCTCGCGGAGCTCGGCGAGCACCCGGAGGTGCTCGACCCAGGTCCACACCCGCTCGGCGACCAGCTTGATCATCGCGATCTCGCGGTCTTGCCAGGTCCGCGGCACCGGCGATGCCACCACGAGGCTGGTGGTCCACTCGCCGTCGCGGAGCAGCGGGACCGACACCAGGGCGCGGACGCCGAGCGGCTCGTACGACGCGCGATGGGTCGCCGCCGTCCGCGCGTCCTGCGCGGTATCGGTGATCACGACGGTCTCGCCGCGCTGCGATTGCTCGGCGGTCTCGCGCCCGAAGTAGCTCAGCGGCAGGACCCCTGACACCGACACCTGATCCCCGTGGTAGTCGCCGCGGATCATCGCGGTGCCATGGGCGAGATCGACCTCGGCGAACAGGCAGCGCGACGCATCGAGGTAGCCCGCCAGCCGGGTGCACACCGGCAGGAGCACCGCGCCCGCGTCGGTGGTCGATGGCAGGACGTCGGTCAGCCCGAGCAGGAACTGCTGAACGGCCTCGATCTGCTTGCGCGCCGTGATGTCGCGCCACACGCAGCGGACCTGGACGATCTGTCCGCGGTCGTCGCGCACCCCGCGCAAGCTCAGGCTGGTGACGATGCTCGCGCCGTCCTTGCGGCGAACCACCCGCTCGCAGTCCGTGATCTCGCCGAGCCGGTGGAGCTCCGCCACGCGGTCCGGCACCAGCGGGAGGAACTCGGGGTGATAGAGCACGTGGAACGGCCGGCCGAGCAGCTCCGCGCGGTCGTAGCCGAGGCTCTCGCACAGCGTGCGGTTGCAGTCCAGGATCTCGCGGCTGGCGGCGTCCAGCGTCGCGTACATGTCCGGCGAGTTCTCGTACAGATCGCGGAACCGCTGCTCGCTCTCGGCCAGGCTGCGCGCGCGCTCGCGCAGCGCGCGGTTGGCGTCGACCAGCTCCGAGGTCCGCTGGCCGACGATCGCTTCCAGCGCGGCGTGCGACTGGTGGAGCTGATCCGCCATCGCGTTGAACGCCGCGCCGAGCGCCGCGATCTCGTCGCGCCCGCGGGCGTCGACCCGGGTCGACCGATCGCCTCGCGCCAGCTGGCCGGCCGCGGCGGTCAGCCGGGCGAGCGGCGTCAGGATCTGCCGCGCGAGCACGTCGCTGACGAGCAGCGCGACCGTCCCGACCAGCATCGCGAACGCCACCTGCTCGAGCAGCTCGGTCCCGCCCCGGACCATCCACGGGCTGGCCTCGCAAGTCTCGACGGTGGCGAGCACCGCCAGCGGGGCGAGCGACACCACCAGCAACACAGCGGCGAGCTGCGCGCGCAACGGCCATCGGGGGAATCGCAGCATCATCATCACGATCGGTGAGCGTCGTTCGCGCAAGAATTGCGTACACGCACGTGGTTCTGGTTCGGCCGATCCGCACCGTTATGTACGGGGGGGCGCAAACGATGCGCACCTTGAGGGGCGCGATCGACGGCCGCCCCCGGGAGCGTTAGACCGGTCACACGGTGGGCGCGCTGGCGACCCGGTTGCGGCCGTCGGCCTTGGCCCGGTACAGCGCCGCGTCGGCGGCGTGCAGCAGCGCGTCGGCCGCCGTGCCCCCGGCCGGGAACGCCGCCACGCCGAGTGACGCGGTGAGCCGCGGACCCGCGGCGCCGGCCTCGCCGACGACCAGCTGCTCGATCCCGGCCCGCAGCTGCTCGGCCAGCGCCCCCGCGGCCGCGGCGTCGGCCCCAGGGACGACCACGACGATCTCGTCGCCGCCGTAGCGGCACGCGGTGTCGTAGGCGCGCAGCCGCGAGCGCAGGAACTCGCCGACCGCGCACAGCGCCGCGTCGCCGGCGGCGTGGCCGAGCGTGTCGTTGAGCTGCTTGAAGCCATCGAGATCGAGCAGGATGATGCCGACCGCGTGGCCCTCGCGCTGCGCGAAGCTGATCTCGCGCTTGAGGACCTGCTCCAGGTGGCGCCGGTTGTACAGGCCGGTCAGCGGATCGATCGTCGCCTCGCGGCGCAGCCGCTGGGCGCGCTGGCTCGCCTTGCGGGTCTGCTCCTCGAACTGCGCCTTGTCGTGCTCGTGGGCGCGGCGCAGCGTCGCCTCGGCCTCGTGGCGGCGAAACGCGACCTCGATCGTGGTGCGCAGCGAGTGCGGGTTGTACGGCTTGACCAGGTAGCCGGCCGGGTCGGTCGCGAGCGCGCGCTCCAGGGTCTCCTCGTCTGCGGTGGCCGTGAGGTACACCACGGGCAGGTGGTACCGGGAGCGCAGCATCCGGGCGGTCTGGATGCCGTCGCTCGCGCCGGAGATCCGGATGTCCATGAGCACCAGATCCGGCCGCCGCTCGTCGACCGCCCGCAGCGCCTCGTCCGACGAGGCCGCGGTCCCGACCACCGCGTACCCGAGCGCCTCCAGCGCGCCGCGCAGGTCCAGCGCGACGATGCGTTCATCCTCGACGACAAGAACGCGCCGCGGCGGCACCGCGGAACGAAGGACCTCCTGGGCGATCATCTTTCCGGGATCTCGGACGCGGAACCGGCGGATCCAGGGCGGCTACCCGGGCGTTCACCAGGATCTAACTCAAGGTTCCGGCGGGGCTGCAATTCTGTGTGGTCATGGGAATCGAGGCGGGACTGCGATCGCAGCCGCCCTGTCGGAAATTCGCACGGCCGGCGCCTACCGGCCATGCGCTCTGCTCCTGCTGCTGCCCATGGGCCGCTCGTCCCGATCGCGCAGTGCGTCGACGCGCGTTCGACCCCTGACGATCTTTGCACCGGACCGGGTTACCCTGCACCATGCCCGTGATGCCGGGGGCGATGCCGGGGGCATTGTGGTGTTCGGTGACGGCAAGGCCGCCGATCGGCGGCATCGAGGTCATCGATGCCTCGGAGCTCGAGAACCCGCCTCCCGGACACGTGCTGCTGATCGACCTGCCATTCGGCGTCGTCGAGGAACGCTGGCTCGGTGCGGTGCGAACCCTCGCCCGGCAGCCCCGCGTGTCGCCGCGGCGGTTCGTCGCGCTCGGGCTGCTCGGCAACATCAAGCTGCTCGGGCTCGACGAGGTCATCGCGCTTCACGCCGACGGGTTCTCGGAGCAGCTGACGCAGCCGTTCCTGGCCGAGCTGCAGCACCTCGGCGCGCAGCGGCTCCAGCTGTCGCGCCGGCTCGACGACTACGGCCGGATCTCTCGCAACCTCAACCTGGGGTGCGCCCGATTTCACGGCGCCGACCTGGCGCTGGTGTGGGCCGACGACGTGCTGACCCGGCTCCTGGGGACCGGCGCCGGAACCGGATCGTCCGCGCCGCCGCTGTCGCTGTGCGACGTGTTCGAGAACGACGTGGAGCTCGATCACCTGCTGGACAAGGTCCGCCAGGTCGGCCAGGCCACCACGACCTTGCGGCTCCGCAACAAGCGCAACATCTGGGCCACCGCGCTTCGCCCGGCCGATGCACCGGATTCGCTGCTCCTGCTCCTGCACGACTCCCACGAGATCGCGTCCGAGCTGATGGCGAGAAATCGCGTCGCCGATCTGCTGGAGGAGGTCGGGTTCGCCTACTTCGTCTGGGACGCAGACGGGCACACGGTGTTCAGCAACCGCAAGGACCAGGAGATCCTGGAAGCCACCGCGGAGCTCACCTACGGCCGTCCGCGGCGCGAGTGGTTCGCCAACCCGGGTGACTTCGACGAGATCGTGGCCAAGAGCCTGAGCTCGACGCTGTCGCGGCGGGTGTTGCTGCGGACCCACGGCGGACGTCCGGTGTGGGTGGAAGCCGCGTTCCGCACCGTCAAGGACAGCAACCAGGACCTGCTGCGCATCGAGGCCGCCTATCGCGACGTCAACATCGCGGAGCGGCTGGCGCAGGCGATCTCCGACGTCAGCGCGCTGGAGGCCGGCCTCGCCGGGACCGCCGAGGGGATCCTCGAGGCGATCCTCAACATCGTCGACCACGCCAGCTCGACGATCATGGTCCGGAACGAGAAGCGCCGGAGGATCTTCCCGCTGTGCCTACGGGGAACCCGGCAGTTCGGCAAGCGTTTGATCCTGAAGGACATCGACGACTGGTGGCACGAGCTGCGCACCACCGATCGCGCGCGGATCTGGCCCCGGGCGCAGATCCCGGCCTCGGTCGTCGAGCTGTTCGGCGACAACGCGGAGCAGATGCACTCGCTGTGCGTGCTGCCGCTGTCGCGCACCGGCGATGCCGCGACGAGCGCGATCTGGCTGGCGATGCCGGAACATCCACTCAGCGAGCCGTCGGCGCCGGACATGCTGGGTACGCTGCTGCAGCTCTGCCAGCGCCAGATCCGGCTCGCCAACACGCGTGACTCGTTCGAGCTGATCAGCTCGCTGATGTCGCGCCGCTTCGAGATCACCACGCTGGACCGGCTCGATCACTTCCTCCACGACGCGCGGTTGCTGCTCGAGCAGAACATCCCGGTCGAGGGCTGCTCGATCTTCCGGGTCGGGCTGGAGGACCGCTCGGCGACCCTCACGCTGTCCACCACGTCGGGCCTGGAGGACAGTTCGTCGGTCGCGACGTACCAGTTCGGGGAGGGGATGACCGGGATGGTCGCACAGAGCGGCGAGCGGGTGACGTTCGAGATGGCGACGGAGAACGACCGCCGCGGCAAGCACATCGAGAAGGTCGCCCACCCGATCCTCACGTGGGCGGGGGTGCCGATGCGCGATCGCCAGGGCCGCACCGTCGGGGTGATTCGCTGCACGAACCGCAAGGTCAACACCGACCGCTACAGCCTGGTCACCGGCTTCTCGGAGTTCGACATGGCCACGCTGCGGGAGTTCGCCGACGCCTGCGGCGTGCTGGTCGAGCTCACGCTGATCGATGCCCGCCGTCAGCGCACCGTGGCCCGGATCGCACACGAGATCCGCAGCCCGATCGTGGCAATCCGGAACAACCTCGAATACCTGTCCGACCACTACGCTCCCCACGACGAGAAGACGCTGGCCAAGCTCGCGGACCTCGAGCTCGACGCCGCGATCTTGCTCGATCAGGTTCGCAAGCTGGATGTGGTATTCAACCAGCCCGGCACGAGCGCCGGTGACCCGGTGCAGCAAGTCCAGCTCAGCGAGATCCTGTGGAAGACGTATTACACGATGGTCCCCGAGCTCAACGCGCGGAACATCCGCACCGCGCCCAACCGCCCCATGGAGGTGGTCGGGCGGTTGCCCAAGCTGTGGCTGCCGCCGGCGGCGATCGCGCAGATCACCTTCAACCTGTTCTGGAACGCCATCAAGTACTCGCACCACGACCCGGCGAAGTTCAAGATCGTGGTGACCCTGGAGGCATGGGATGACCAGTTCACGATTCGCTTTCGAGACTGGGGTATCGGGATCGATGCGAAGTATCGGGCGCAGATCTTCGATGAGAACTTCCGGACGCCGGAGGCCAGGCTGCACGACGCCCGGGGCCTCGGCCTTGGCCTCGCGCTGTCGCGCCGGCTCGCCCAGGACCTCCGCGGCGATCTCGTGCTCGGCAGCAACAGCGCTCCCACGGAGCTCGTGTTGACGCTGCCCAAGAGTCTCGCCCACGAGCCACCCAAGCCATCGAAGGTGTGACAATCATGCGTGAGGTCTTGTTCATCGATGACGATACGCGGTTGATCGCCAGCTTTGCGGATGCCGTGCGTGGCGCGGGGTTCTCCACGCGTCACTTCCGGGCCCCGGATCCGGCGCTGGAGTATCTCCGCGGCGACGCGAAACCGGATCTGATCGTGTGGGACATGATGCTTCCTCCCGGGGAGGCGTTCCGGGAGGCCGATACCGAGTCGGGGCTGTCGACCGGAAAGCATCTGTTCTGGAAGATGCGGGGGCTGCGTCCGGCCTGTCACTATCTGCTCTTCACCGCGCGCGGCGATGTGTCATTCGTCGAGTTTGACTCGCCGGACACGAAGTCCCATGTTCGATTCAAGACCGAGCTCAGCGTTCGGGGACTGGTCGAGTTCATCCGGGAGTTGTTCAGGGAGTGAGCGATGGCGAAGTCGTACTCGGAGCTCTATCAGGACATCGCGCACGCCGGGATCGACCCCCAGGCCCGGCGGCGCGCGATCGAGACGCTGCTGAGCTACGTGCGCTCGGAGCTCGAGGCCCCGCGGATCGCCAGGGACCGGATCAAGGGAGACCTCGAGATCCTGCAGGGCCACGGCACCGCCGAGGACATCCGGCGCATCGACGACATCATCGCGCGGCGGTCGCTGGACGATTCCACGCTGGACTTCGCGCGCGAGGTCAAGCGTCTGATCCAGGAGCGCTGCTACCTGCTCGCCGAGATCAGCCAGGAAGAAGAAGCCGCCGTGCGCAGCGGGGCGCTCGTGCCGAGAGATCCGAGGTCGCGATGGCTGGCCGTCCGGCGCGGCGTGATCGTGGCCGAGGCGGTCGAGCGCGCCGATGTCGAGGCGGAGATCACCCGCAAGCAGCGGGCGCGCTCGTCCTACGTGGCCGTGGTGGTTCCGGCCGGCGGCGTGTTCCGAAACTCACATGAACGACGATAGGACGGGGACATGATCACCAGGGTGGCATTTGAATTCTTGCCGGCGCAGGAGGCGATCTTCCGGGCCAAGTTCCAGCGTGCGCCGTATAGCTGGGAGCTCGATGACCTGCGGGGACCGGTGCTCATGGTCAACGTCAAGCACACGCCGCCTCCCGGCGAGCTCGCGATCTCGCTGCCTCCGGCCGTTGCGTTCATCGATACCGGCGCGGATCGATCGTTGATCGAGCTGGAGTTCGTGACCGACGCCTACCGCGCGGCAAACCTGCCACTGCGCACCCAGTACTGGACGACCTGTGCCGGAGGCTTCGAGACCAACCACTTCCTGATCGAGCTCAACGGCGTGGGGCTGGCGACCCGTTCCGGCTCGATCGAGCTGCGCCGGCGTCAGGACATGCCGGGCTACGAGCACGTGTTGATCGGCCGCGACCTCCTGGCCCGGCTCACGCTGTGCTGCAGCACCGATACGTTCTCGCTCATGGACACGGCGCTGGTCCAGATCAGGGTGCCCCAGGGCGATCCCTGCTGCCGGTAGCGCGCGTGACACCGTCTTGCGGCGCCGGCGATCCGGCGTGAAGCGACGCCGCCAGCTCATGCGAGAACGTCGCCGCGTCCCGCGGTCGGGCGTCCGGCGCGGTGGCGAGGGCGCGATCGATGCACGCCGCCAGCGCCTCCGGCAGGTCGGGTCTGCGCTCGCGGATCGGCACGGCCGGGTTGTCGAGCGCCGCCTCCAGCTCGGACTGGTCGGCGTAGATCTCCCGCGGCAACTCGAGGGTCAGCATGAAGTACAGCGTGGCGGCCATCGCCCAGATGTCCGATGCCGGCCCGGCCTGGGACCGGTCGCGCAGCTGCTCCGGGGGAGCGAACCGGATCCGGTTCGTCGCGGACGGCTCGGGTCCCGCCGGGTCGGTTCCGGGCAGCGGACCGCTGGATGCGGGGGCGGCGAGCGACGCGCGGCCGTCGCCGTCGAGCAGCACGGTTCCGGGCTCGATGCCGAGATGGGCGGCGCGCTGGTGGTGCAGCGCGGACAGTCCGCCCAGCGCGTCGAGCACCACCCGGCATGCCGCGTCGAGCTCCATCGGGGCATCGGACTCGTCGAGCACGTCGATGATGCGTCGCGGGAGTGAATCGCCCGCGGCCGGCGGCGCGGCGTCGAGGCCGGCGAGCGTGCGCGACACCGTGCGCGGCAGCAAGCACAGCCGCCGGCTCAGCGACTGCATGCTGAGACCGGGGCGCTGGTGGCGCAGCGCATCGACCGTCGGTTCGATCCAGCGCTCGTCCCAGGCGCGGGCGCTCCACGTGCACCAGATCGAATCGAGGTACTTCGAGCGGGTGGCCTGCTCCACGGCGCCCGAGGCTTCGACGGCGAACCGCTCGAGCTCCGGTGCGGTCAACGCCAGGATCAGGCTGGCGAGAAACAGCGGCGGCGCGGACAGCGCCGAGGCCGCGGGGCCGCGCGGGGATGGCGACGCCACGTGGCACAGGATCGCGATGTCGGGGATCCCGTCGTGGCGTCGCAGCCGGTCCAGGACGCGCTCGAGCGTCACGAGGTCGCGAGATCGCCATGCCAGGTGCGCCACGGCGATCCCCAGGCACAGGTCGTCCTCCCAGGCCTCCGCCGGCAGCTCGCGAAGCGCCGAGGGCAGCGTCGCGTGAGGCGAGCGCAGCGCCAGCAGCGCGTCCTCGATCGCGCGCGCGTTGGGGTTCGCGGGGTCGAATGGCCGGTCGAGGTCGACCAGCGACACCCGGGCGTCGTCGAGCGCGACCGAGCCGCGGTCCGCGAGGAAGACCTGCGCCGCCCGGCCGGGTGGAATCGTGATCGCGAGGTCCCGCCGCGATCGTCCCGCGCGCAGGCGGTAGGTCCCCAGCGCGACCCGGCGCGACCACGCGGCGTACCCGAGGGCGGGGTCGACGTGCGACGTGTCCACGTCGAGCGCCATCAGCGTGCGGCCGTTGATGTCGTGGAGCGTCACCGGCTCGCTCGGGACGTGGCGCGGGCCGTCGTCCCGCGATCGGCGTCGAACGTAGACGAACAGCCGGCTGCTCGCCGGCTGCCCGAGCGGCGCGCAGGTGTCCTCCGTGCTCAGCTGGCTGGCGGCCATCGCGTAGTAGTCGTGCGAGCTGGCGGCCCCGGTCACCGGCGCCGGCGTGACCAGCGGCGGGCCGTCGTCGCGTAGCTCGGTGAACCGGCCGTGGTCGACGATCCGCTCGCGCACCATGCCGAACCGCCGGAAGTGCACCCGGTACAGCCCGGGAGCGAGCGCCACGCGCAACATGCCGTCGCCGCTCGCGACGAGCGCGCCGGCGCCGTCGTAGATCACGATCTGGGTGGCCGGAGCAGCGGTCACCCAGAACGCGGCGGCCGGCAGACGTGCGGTGCGCCGGACCTCGCTCGGGCTCGCCGGGCTGGCCGGGGCCTCGCGTAGCTCCTCGGCGGGATCCGGGTCGTTCGCGCGATCGCTGCGGACGGCGAACACCTCGTCGGGGTCGATGTCCGGCTGCACCAGCAGCACGGGGCGCGGATCGGGCGCATCCGAGGCCTCCGCACCGGGCGGCGCGCCCCGCGAGCGCAGCACGCTGGGCCAGAGCTCGACACGGGTCATGTCCTCCTTGCCGTGGTCGATCAGCACCGGGGGCCCGGCCTCGTGCTCCAGCTTGTACAGCCCCGGCGCGAGCGGCAGCACCCACGGCGCGCCGTCGATCACGTGCTGGTCGATCACCGCGTTCATGCCGTTCCGCAAGACGACGGTCCCGGCGGTCCCGGCGAACCGGACCTCCAGCCGGGGAAGCACGCCTTGCGTTCCGAACCAGCTGTCGTCGCGAAGGCCGTTGATGATGTGCGCCTGCTGCCCGCGCATCGCGACCTCGCGCTCGAGCCCGCGCTTGAGGCCGATCGCGTCGATCCCGCGCGCGGTGCGCTGCAGGATCGACAGCAGGCTCCGCGTGAACACGCCTTGCCAGCGGCAGTCGTCGCGCTCCTCGAACGCCGACTGCCCGGCCTCGGTCGCGTATCCGATGAACGCACGCGCGATCGCACCCGGGGCAGCCGACGCCGAGAACGTCGGCGGCAGCCCGACGACCTGCGCCGCCGTCGCCCGGCAGCAGTCCAGGAACACCGCGACCTCGTCGAACAGGCCGAGCGCGGAGAGCGTGCCGATGTACTCCTCGCTGCTCAGCGCCAGCCGGGCGCGGACGCGCGACCACTTCGCGAGCAGCAGCGCGACGTCGTCCCGGGACGAGCCCGGGCTCATCGCACCGTGGCCGCTGAAGTGAAAGTACAGCCGGCGCCCGCCGCCGATCCCGCGCGCGGCCGCCAGCAGGTGCTCCAGCGCGTCGTCGATCTGGTCCTGCAGCGGCGTCGGCGGGTCCGCCGTCGAGACCAGCAACCGAGCGTTGTCCGGGCGGAGGCCGCCGCCGTCGGGAGCGCACAGCCAGCCGTGGAACCTGCGCGCGTCGGTCACGGCGCCGCGCAGCGGGCGGAACCGCGGGTAATCATCGACGCCGACGACGAGCGCGAAGTCGGTGTCGCGCGCCGCGCGCTCGCCCTCGTCGTCCGGTGCGTTGATGTCCTTGGAGGCCGCCATGTCTCGAGCGCGGCAGTGCTGCGCCATGGTCGGTAGGCGACCGGACGGCCCGCGGTCCTACAGCAAAATCGACCACCCAGGTCGGGCCGGGGCCAGCTGGCGCGTCCCGGGTGCGTGGCCGGGTGCGTGGGGCGATGTAGGTACGCTCAGCCGCTGCTCTTGCCGTGGTTGACCACGTCCTGGGGGCTCGGCTTGGCGGGCGAGGCCGGCGCGCCCTGCGCACCCGGCTTGGGCTCGACCACCGGCGACTCCCAGGTCTGGGTGACGTTCTTCATGTGCTTGTAGACCAGCAGGCCGTCGGAGTTGCGCTCGCTGTGCGGCGAGGTCAGCTTCCAGGTCCCGGTGATCTCGACCTGATCGCCGACCTTGTACGGCGGGCAGGCCGACTTCTTGGCGTCCTTGGCATCGCAGCGGTCCGACGGCGGGTGGCGGATCTCCTCGCGCGGCAGCCGCTCGAGCTCGATCTTGTAGTAGGGCCGCGGGACCTCGACGACCCACAGGCTCTTTTCCGGCGGGGTGTCGGCGGCGTCGCCGATGTAGAACTTCGGCCGCTCGCACTTGGACGGATCTTCATCGATCAGCTTCTGGACCGCGTCGGCGGACACACCGGGCTGGCGGATCGCGGTCGGGCAGTCGTAGGCCCAGGTGATCACGCCCTTGACGGTGATGTCGGTTTCGAGGAGCTTCTTGCCCTTGACCCGCATCTCCTTCACGCTGTGCGAGCCGTCGGCCGGCGACGGCGGAAGATCGAACGCCGGCACGGCGGGCAGGCTGACCTTGACCTCGCTCTTGCGTACCTCGGCCTCGGGGCCCTTCAGCTTGTCCTTGTCGCAGCCACCCAGCGCGGGGGCCAGCGCGGCGCCCCCGACCGACAGGGCGAGCGTGCCGAGAATGGCGGTGCGGAGGCCGTGATGGTGCGCCATGCTGGCGGTGATAACATGGTGGGCACAGCCTCTCAAGTTGCGCTGCTCGGCGCGCTCGTCGCGGCGGCCGTCGCTGCAGGGTGCGATTCTCCCGCACGCGTCAAGCCATGGCGCCACGCACCGGACCCGGCTGCCGAGGCGCAGCGCGCGCCGAGCTCACCGGCGCTGACCGCCGCGCCGGGCGACCCGGACCTGAGCGTGGCGCGCGCGCACACGCTGCGGATCCACGTCGACGCGGAGCCCGGCCGGCTCACGCCGCTGGTCGCGCCGTCGGTGTGGGCCCGCCGGATCACGCTCGGCACGATCTTCGAGCCGCTGCTCCGCTACGTGCCGCCCGACGGCCAGACGCCGGCCCGCTACGCGCCGCGGCTGGCGCGGTCGTGGCGGGTCGCGCCGTCGGGCCTGGAGATCCGGATCGAGCTCGAGCCCGACGTGACGTTCCACGACGGCCGGCCGCTGACCGCCGCCGACGTGCAGTTCACGCTCGATGCGGTCCGCGATCCGCGCCGTGCGATCGATCACCTGCGGCCGATGCTCGACGACGTCGAGGCGGTCGAGCTGGTGTCCGCGCACGAGCTCCGGCTGCGGCTCAAGCGGCGGAGCGGCTGGGTGCTGCGCGCGCTGGCCGAGGTCCCGATCCTGCCGATGCACGTCTACGACGGCAGCTTGCTCGGCGGCGGCGCGCTGGTCGGCACCGGGCCGTGGCGGCTGGCATCGAACAAGGCCGGCACCATCCACCTGGCGCGCTACGACCGCTACTGGGGCCCCAGGCCGGCGATCGCCGACCTCGAGTTCGTGTACGAGCCGGACGCCGCGGTCGCGCTGCGCGAGGCCAAGCGCGGCAGCCTCGATCTGATCGCCGCGCTGATCCCGGCGCACTGGCCGGAGCAGGCCAACGCGCCCGGCGTCGTGGCGGCGTTCCGCCCGCTCGGGCTCGACCCGCCGCGGCTGCGCTACCTGGCGTTCAACCCCGCGCGGCCGCCGCTCGACGATCCGCGGGTCCGCCACGCGCTCGCCCTGCTCGTCGATCGCCACACCATCGCGCGCCGGGTGTTCGGCGGGCTGGCGCGCCCGGCGCTGTGGCCGATCTGGCCGGGCGGGCCGATCAGCGGCGCCGAGGCCGCCGTGCCCGAGTTCGCCCCGGCGGCGGCGGCCCGGCTGCTCGACGAGGCGGGCTGGATCGACAGCGAGCCCAAGGACGGCATCCGCGATCGCGCCGGCAAGCAGCTGCGGCTGCTGATGATCGGCGGCGACAAGCCGGCGCAGCGCGATCCGTCGGTCCCGGCGACCCGGCTCGATCGCGACCACTTCATCGAGGCGGCGCGCCGGATCGGCGTCGTGATCGACGTGCGGACCGGCGGCGAGTCCTGGCTCGACCGGCGGGTCACCGACGGCGCCTACGACATCGCGGAGCTGGCGTGGACGGGCATGGTCGACAGCGATCCGGCGCAGGTCCTGGCCCACGCGGCGCGCTCGCCGCGGATCGACCGCGCGCTCGACGCGCTGGCCGCGGCGTGGGATCCGGCCGAGCGCGCCGGGCTCGCCCCCGAGCTCGCCACCGCGCTCGCCGAGACCTGGCCGCTGGCCGGGATCGTCGCCGACGCGCCGCAGGGCCTGATCGCCAAGCGGCTGCAGGGCGTGCGGGTGTGGGACGGCTGGCTCGACCTGTCGCAGCTGTCGTTCACCGGGCCGTGAGCCCGAGGCCCGGATCATCCACCACGGCGATCACGACGGACGAAGGAGCGCCGGGGCGGCGGGATGATGCCGATCAGTCTGCCGTCGTGGCGAAAATGATCGAGCGAACCCGCACAGGTGTCTCAGCATCGCCGGGATCGCCCGCGGTGACCGCCGTCGTGTCGAAGGCGCGGGCTGAGCCCGACGGTATTCCGGGATCGCTCTCTCGATCGGCCCCAGGCATGGCGAGGTTTGTGCAAGGTGCGGCAACCATGACGGCGAACAACGTCGCGCTTGGCCCTGGCTCGATCGTGGGCTCGTATCGAATCGTGAAGCGGATCGGTGCGGGCGGGATGGGCGAGGTGTTCGAAGCCACCCACCTGCTGTTGCCGCGTCGCGCGGCGATCAAGGTATTGCATCGCGAGCTGAGCAACGCCGCCGGGATGGACTCGAGAATGCTCCAGGAAGCGTCGATCCTCGACGGCATCCATCACCCGGGCATCGTGCGGGTGTTCGAGTGCGGCTTTGTCGGCGATCGCCGGCCGTGGATCGCGATGGAGCTCGTCACGGGGGAGAGCCTCGCGAACCGGCTCGCGCGCGACCTCCAGCTGCCGCCCGCCGAGGTGTGCGATCTGGTGGCGGCGCTCGCCGAGGTTCTTGCAACGGTGCACGAGCACGGGATCGTCCATCGCGACCTCAAGCCGGAGAACGTGCTGTTCGCCGGCACGAGCACCGGATTCTCGCTCCGCATCATCGACTGGGGCGTGGCCCGGCTCGGCCCGACGGCAAGACTCACCCAGCCGGGCATCACCTGCGGAACGCCGACCTACATGTCACCCGAGCAGGCTACCGGCCGGGATATCGCGCCACCATGTGACATCTCGATCCCTGCGCGATGGAAGAGTGCGCTGATCCGGTCGGACCGGTTCACGCATCGTCGGCCAGCTTCTTGCTGAGGGTGCCGGTATGACGCGAATGACTCACGCACTCTGGATCTCGCTCACGGCGATCGGCTGCACCGGCAACACGATGAGCGGCAACGGCGGCATCGGCGGGGACGCCGGCATCACTGGAGACGCCGGCATCACTGGAGACGCCGGCATCACTGGAGACGCCGGCATCGGCGGGGACGCCGGCACCGGCGGTCCGCGTCCAGGTTTCACCCGCGGGGTCAGCACGCTCGCTGGAACCTCGGACCCCGGCGATGTCGATGGTGGCCGCGACCGCAACCTGTTCCACAACCCCGTCAACGTCGCGTACGGAACAGATGGCAAGCTCTACGTCGCCGACTTCGACAACGGCAAGATCCGTGTCGTCGACGCCGCGGGCAACACGACAACGCTGATCACGCCGAACGGCTTCGCGCGACCGTTCGGGATCGCGTTCGACGCCGGGGGGGCGCTGTATGTCTCGACCGACAACGACCCGAACAACGCGCACTCTCTGACCTCGGGGACGATCTGGAAGATCGATCCGCGCAGCGGGGCGGTGGTGGTGATCGCCAACGCGATCGGCCGCCCGCGCGGGCTCACGGTGCTGCGCGATGGCCGGCTCGCGGTCGCCGACAATCTCCACCACGTGATCGAGCTCGTCGAGCCGGTCACCGGAGGGGTGTCATTGCTCGCCGGGGCGTGGGACGCCAGTGGCTTTGCCGACGCGGCCGGCGCGGCTGCGCGGTTCGCGACACCGTACGGCCTGGTGCAGCGCGCCGACGGCAAGCTCGTCGTGTGCGACTACGCCAATCACCGGCTGCGCCTCGTGGGTCTCGATGGTTCGGTGTCGACCCTCGCCGGCACGGGGGATGCAGGTTTCGCAGATGGTGCGATGACCTCCGCGCTGTTCGATCAGCCCCAGGCGATCGCGATCGCGTCGAACGGTGAGCTGTACGTCGCCGACAGCGGCAACTTCCGGGTCCGCCGGATCGCCGCTACGACGGTCGAGACGATCGCCGGCGATGGCACCAGCGGTTACCTGGACGCCGACGATCGCCTGGCGTCCAAGCTCCACGGACTCGAAGGAATCGCTGTGATTCCGGATGGCTCGATGGTGTATGTCGCCGATGGCACGCGCGGCGACGAAGTGCCGTTCAACCGGGTCCGTCAGATCGACATGACCCGGTGAGCGTTCCGGGAGCCGGCGTGCCGGATCGCAGCGCGCGGCACGATCCCGTGAGACGTGACCGGTCGTGGCGAGCTCCCCGGTGCAAAATGTCGCGCCGGGCGTTCTTGATCCTGCCCTCGTCGCTGAATCGTCGCGACTACGGGCATCACCACCTCCGCGTTCATCGCTGCTCGCGGTGGTCGCCGATTTGCACCACCCGGAATCATTATTCGATCTAGAGCCTACATACGAACTCTCACCAGTGTCGCGATCGCGCTGAGCTCTGCACGCCTGATCGCCGCAGATCCCAAGCGTGCCGCTCCGGACTACGACGGTCGCGGCAACACGGACACCGACGCCGACAGCTGGGCACTGTGGATCCCACGCCTGGCGCTGTCTCCGCTGTACGTCGTGAACGAGTACCTGGTTCGCCGGCCGCTCGGCGGGCTGGTCACCCTCGCCGAGCGTCGCCACTGGGTGAACGCGGTGTCGGACTTCTTCACGTTCGGCTCCAGCGACAACTACGTGGTCGTGCCGACCGCGCTGTTCGACTTCGGGTTGTTGCCGAGCGTCGGCGCCTACTTCGCGGGCAACGGAGTGTGGGCGGCGGCCAACATGATTCGCTTGCACGCCGCGACGTGGGGCGCCGACTGGATCAACACGACGGCGCTCGATCGCTTCACGTGGAATGGTGGTTCCACGTCGCTCGGCGCACGCGCCGATTTCAAGCGCGAGGCCGATCTGTTGTTCTTCGGCAGCGGCCCCGACGTGACCGCCGCGACGCGATCGCGCTATGGGCTCCAGCGCTTCGACGCGGGCGCGAGCTTCGGGCAGCGCCTGTTCGGCGAGTCCGCGCTCACCCTGTCGTCGGGTGTCCGCGCGATCGCGTATCGCGCCGGCGACTGCTGCGGCGACCGGTCGCTCGACGCGCGGATCGCCGACGGCTCGCTCGCGATGCCCACCGGTTACGGCGTGAATTACACCACGTTCTACCAGCGCGCCGAGCTCGCGCTCGACACCCGCGCGCCACGCCCCGCGAGCGCCACCGGCGGCTATCTCCAGATCCATGCCGAGACCGACATCGACGTGCGCAACGATCGGAGCTGGATCGCGTACGGCGCGGTACTCGGAGCCGCGCTCGATCTGCAGAGCCGGCAGCGTACCGTGAAGGTCCAGCTCGCCGTCGACTACGCGGATCCGCTGCGCGGCAGCGTGGTCCCGTTCAACGAGCAGGCGTCGCTCGGCGGCAACCTGATGCCGGGGTTCGTCACCGGCTGGATGACCGGCCGCAGCACGGTCGCGGCACAGGTCGGCTACAGCTGGCCGGTGTGGATGTGGCTCGACGGGCAAGCGCGATTCTCGACAGGCAACGCGTTCGGCGGTCATCTGGGTGGCTTGTCGGGCGACAAGCTCCGGCTGTCCGCGGATCTCGGGGTGACCTCGGTCGGCAAGCGCGACCAGGGCTTCGAGGTACTGTTCGGCGTCGGGACCGAGACCCTCGAGCAGGGTGCCGGGATCACGTCCGTGCGGCTGAGCTTCGGCTCGCGAAAGGGATTCTGATGACGAGACTCGCAAGCCTGGGTGGCATCGCGATCGCGATCTCGTGCGCTGGCGGCCCGAGGCCCTTCGCGTCACGTGCGCCGCTCCTCGTCGACACCGATACACAACTGGTGTCGGTCGCGTGTCGGCTCGAGCCGTCGCCCACGGAACCCGCGCGAGCTCGCTGCGCGCCGGCGGAATACATGTCGCCTTTCGTATGGGACCAGGTCGACAACCTGGTGTTTGCCCCGGTGTCGCGCGCGTTGTCGATCGACGTCCGCGGCGAGGCGGCCAACGCGACGAGCCTCGACGAGGTCGCCGACTCGTCGTGGTTCGACAACCGGATCGGCGCGACGCCGCTGTCGAGCGAGCAGCGGACCCTCGGCGCCTGCAAGCCCGAGGACCTGTTGCTCGACGAGGCTGCCGACGGCGCGTGGCTCGTCGATGGCGGCAAGGGCAACGGCAGCACCCGGGGGTTTCGCGTCGACATCCCGGGCAAGGGCCGCTACATGCTCAAGGCCGACGACCCCGGCGTGCCCGAGCGCGCGAGCGCCGCCAGCGTGATCGGCGCGGCGCTCTACAACGCGGCCGGCTTCTCGACGACCTGCGAGCAGGTTGTGGTGATCCGGCGGTCGCAGCTCGCGCTCCGACCCGACTTGGCCACCACCAGCAACGCCGGCGTCACCGTGCCGTTCGACGCAGCCGCGCTCGATGCGGTGCTTGCCTCCTCGACGCAGGTCACCGGCCGTACGCGCATGCAGGCGTCGAAGTGGTTGCCGGGCCTGCCGCTGGGGCCGTTTCGCTACGTCGGGGTTCGCGACGACGATCCGAACGACGTGATCGCACACGAGGATCGCCGTGAGCTGCGCGGCAGCCGGCTGCTCGCCGCGTGGATCAATCACTGGGACGCGCGCGAGCAGAACTCGATGGACCTGTGGCTCGCGAGCGATGCCGAGCACACACGCTCGTCACCCGGATACGTCCGTCACTACATCATCGACACCAGCGACGCGATCGGCGGCGGCATCACGTCTGCCGCGGCGACGCTCCGGCTCGGGCAAGCGTACCTGGTGAGCCTGTCCGACGTGATGCTTGACTTCGTCACCGTCGGAGCCCTGGAGCGGCCCTGGGATCGCGCCCGAGCGATGATCGGACGCGAGAAGTTCGGCCTGTTCTCGGTGCGAGACTTCGACCCCGAGGGCTGGCGCGGCCTGTATCCGAATCCGGCGATGCTGCGCATGACCGAGCGAGACGGCGCGTGGATGGCGCGCATCATCGCGCGGTTCACCGCCGACGATATCCGCGCGATCGCGGGTGCCGGCCGGTTCAGCGATCCTCGCGACACCGAGTATCTCGCGAAGGTGCTGATCGAGCGCCAGCACGCGATCCTCGCCCGTTACCTGACGCGCCTGTCGCCGCTGGCCGATGTCCATGCGGTGGGCGCCGATCAACTGTGCGCGATCGATCTCGCACGCTCGAGCAGGGCGGTCCCGGCCGACCAGTTTCACTACCGAGTCGTCGAGATCGGAGCCGGCCAGCGCCTCGAGCTGGCCACCACGCTCGCACCCGACGGCCTGGTCTGCTTTCGCCCGAAGTCACTCGCGCGCCGCGAGCTCGCCGACAACGCCGGCGAGCGTCGCGTGATCTTCGAGGTCCGCAACGGTACCGCGGCGGGACCGCTCGAGATCCACACCAGCGATCTGGGGTCGCGAGGCATGTTCGTCGTCGGCCTGAACCGGCGGACTCCGTGATCGCGCGCCGCCGCCTCGGCGTACGTGCCCGGGCGGCGCATCTGTTCGCGTCGCTCGTGCCCATACGGCGCGGCGAGCTGACCACGGTCGTGCTGCTCACGATCAACGTGTTCGTGCTGCTCACCTGCTACTACGTCCTCAAGGTCGCCCGCGAGCCGCTGATCCTGCTCGGCGGCGGCGCGGAGCTCAAGGCCTACGCGTCCGCCGGCCAGACGCTGCTGCTCATCGCGGTGGTCCCCGCGTTCGGGTGGTTGTCGAGCCGGGTGAGCCGGCTGCGCCTGCTGACCACGATCCAGCTCGGCTTCATCGGCTGCCTGCTCGCGTTCTACGTCCTGGCCCGCGCGCGTGCGCCGATCGGGCTCGCGTTCTACCTGTGGCTCGGCATCTTCAGCGTGCTGGTGGTGTCGAACTTCTGGTCGTTCGCAACCGATCTCTACACGCCGGAGCGCGGCAAGCGGCTGTTCGCGACGATCGGTGTCGGCGCGAGCATCGGAGCCGTGCTCGGCGCGTTCGTGCCCCACCTGCTTCATCGCGTCGTGGGCACGAGCGCATTGCTGGTGGTTGCGGCCGGTGGACTGGCCGTGTCGATCGTGCTCTACCGTCTCGTCGACCACCGCGAACGTGGCCATCGCGTGAAGTCGGCAAAGCCGACCCGGGCCTCGGTCGCTGCCGCGGCCGACACCGACCGCCGCGGCGGCTTCGCGCTCGTGATCAAGGATCGCTACCTGCGCCTCCTGGCGGTCATGTTGCTCGTCGCGACGATCATCAACACGACCGGCGAGTACGTCGTCGGCAAGATGGCGACCGATCGCAGCGAGGTCTACGCCACGGAGCAAGCGGCGACATCGCCGGCGGCCGCGGCCCCCGACGCGCGCGCGGCCGCCGCTCACGCTTCGCAGGACGAATACATCGGCGCGTTCTACTCGAACTACTACACGATCGTGAATCTCGCGTCGGCCCTGCTCCAGGCGCTGGTCGTCGGGTGGCTGCTGAGTGGACTGGGGATCCGGCGCGCGCTGTTCGTCATGCCGCTCGTGGTGCTCGCCGGGTGGTTCGGGCTGCTCTTGTTCGCGAACCTCACCATGGTGCGGATCGAGAAAACGTCCGAGAACAGCCTCGACTACTCGCTTCACAACACCCTTCGCCAGGCGCTGTTCCTGCCGACCACGCGCGCCGCGAAGTACAAGGCGAAGGCCGCGATCGACACGTTCTTCTTCC
This sequence comes from Kofleriaceae bacterium, assembly GCA_041495365.1. GTDB lineage: Bacteria > Myxococcota_A > Polyangia > Haliangiales > Haliangiaceae > JABFXX01. The sequence goes on from JBGQCL010000018.1 coordinate 20,842, forward strand.
GTGCCGGCGACGTCATCGCCGGACTCGGCATCGTGTTCCTGCTGGTCAGGGTGCTCGGGCTCGGCATCCGAGCGTTCGCGGTGCTGAACGTGTGCCTCGCGGTGTGCTGGATCGTGCTCGCCTACCGGACCGGCCGGATGTACGACGAGATGGCCGCCGACCATGTCGAGCCCGAGGCACACCCCGGGCGGGTTGCGGCCTGAGTCATGACCAGCGACCCTCAGCGCCGGACCGGTTGGGTTGCGACGGTCACCGCCCTGGTCGTGGTCGCCGGATTCGTCGCTGGTAAAGCGGCGCGCGACGCGATCCTGCTGTCGAACTTCGGCATCAAGACCTTGCCGATCTTCATCACGATCTCGGCGTTGATCGCGATGCCGACCATCCTGGTCGCCGGAAAGCTGATGACGCGATTCGGGCCCGCACGGCTCATGCCTGCCCTCAATCTGATCAGCGCCGCGTTCGCGGTGGTCGAGTGGCTGTTGCTCGCGCGGTATCCGCGCCCCACCGCGATCGCGATCTACTTTCATCTCAGCACGTCGGGCGCCGTCCTGGTCTCTGGGTTCTGGTCGATCATCAACGAGCGGTTCGACGTCCAGAGCGCGAAGCGCCACATCGGTCGGATCGCGATGGGCGCGACGCTCGGTGGGATCGCCGGTGGGATGATCGCCCAGGGCACTGCGGCATATCTGGCGCCGGACGCGATCCTGCTGGTCCTGGCAGGCCTGCAGCTCGCGTGCGCCGCGACGCTCCATCTGTCTCGCGATACCAGCATCCGCCCGCCGAGCCCGCCGCGGTTCGCGCTGGGGGTCGTGACGAGATCGCGACTCCTGCGAAATCTCGGCATCGTGGTCGTCCTCGGAGCGGTCGCGGCAGGCGTCCTCGATTACGTGTTCAAGGCCGACATCGTGGCGACCGCGTCCAGCGGCGGCCTCTTACGATCGCTGGCGATCTACTACACGGTGACCGGCGTGCTCACCGCGGTCGTCCAGGTCGCGATCTGCGGCCCGCTGATCGCACGACTCGGCGTCCCGCGGAGCGTCGCGACCTTGCCGTTGGTGGTCACCGCGTTCGGGTTGGTCGCGCTCGCCGTCCCGGCAGCGGTCGGCGCGATGGTCGCCCGTGGTGCCGAGGCGATCACGCGCAGCTCGATCTACCGGGCTGGCTACGAGCTGCTCTATGCGCCGCTGCCCGAGGCCGACAAGCGACCGGCCAAGATCGTGCTCGACGTCGGCGCTGAACGGATCGGCGACCTCGTCGGGGCGCAGCTTGTGGGTCTGATCGTCTACCTGATGGTGGACCCGCGCATCGGCCTCCTGATCGCCACGGTCGCGACCGGCGCCGTCGCCGTCGTGTTTGCGATCCGGCTCCCGCGCAGCTACACGCGCGCGCTCGAGGACTGCCTGATCGCCCGCGATCCGGACTCCGAGGAGGCCGCGAAGCCGCTCGCAACATGGCCGATCGGCGGGCCGATCCTGGGGCAATCTGGCGACCTCTCGCCGCTGCCGCTTCGCATCCTCGATCATCATCGACTCCGGCGCCCACCGGTCGCTCTCAACGCGGCGCAGCGCGATCAGGTCTCGCTGAGGATCGCCGAGCTACGCTCGCAGGATCCGGACCGCATCAAGCGCGCGCTCGCGACCGCGCTGACCCCGGAGCTCGCCGCGCTGGTGATCGGGCTCGTGGCGCGCGACGACGTCGGCCGCGAGGCGCTTGCCGCGTTGCGCACGATCGCGCCGCGCTGCACCGGCATGGTGGTCGATGCGCTCCTGGACCCGACCCGCGAGATGATCGTTCGACGCCGTCTGCCCGAGGTGCTGTTCGCCGGTGAACCCGCCCTCGCCGCATGGGGGCTATGGCGCGGGCTCGTCGAGCCCTCGTTCGAGCTGCGCTATCGCTGCGGCGCGGTACTGTCGCGCCTCGCGAGCTCCGGGCGGCTCGCACCGGTGACGAGCGAAACCGCGTTCGAGGCGGTGCGGCGCGAGCTGGTCACCGACCGGATTGCATGGAACAACCAGCGGGTCACCGAAGATCAGCTCATCGCGTCAGTCCACGACGGCGGCCAGCGGGACGAGGCGATGGGTTCGCACGCGGGCAGTGCGCTCGAGCACGTGTTCACCGTGCTCGGCCTCGCGTTGCCGGCGGAGCCGCTGCGCATCGCGCTGCACGCCGTGCAGACCGACGACTCGGCGCTGCGCGAGACCGCGCTGGAGTACCTCGAGAGCATCCTGCCCGCGGACGTTCGCATCCAGCTGTGGCCGCTGCTCGATACCGACAGCACGACCCGAACTGCCGGTGTCGTCGCCGACGCGCCAACGCCGGTGCGCAACCCGCGATCCAGGGACGAGCTTGTCGCCGCGTTGAACCTCGCGTATGCGACCATCCGCACCGGCATGCTCGACAAGCGCCCGCCGCGGCCGTGAGCCTGCTACACCGGAGGCTGGGTCTCGGTCGCCCGATCCTCGCGTTCTGCCGAGTGCTTGTCGACCGATCGGACCCAGGAGTGTCACACGTGGCGATCATGTGCGACCGGTCGGCGCATTGCATGTTCGCTGCGGCATGGACCTTGCTCCATGTCGAATCATGCAGACTTCGTTACTTGGTTGCGTACTGTTCGCCGCGCTCGCAGGCGGCTGCACCGGAAGCAGACAGTTCGCGTACACCGGTCAGGCCACGACACCGGATCTCGTCGTGATCCGCCCCGGCGTCCAGGTGATCGTCGGCCTCGACGAGCCGATCTTCTACAGCGGCAACTACTACTGGCGGAACGAGGGCGGCTTCTGGTACCGCTCGACATCCCACACGGGTGGCTGGGTACGTGTCGAGGACTCGCCCGTCGAGATCCGGACGATCGACCGTCCATCCGTGTACATCCACTACCATGGCGAGGCACGCGCAGGCGTGTGCGCCGGCCGTGGCGCGAATGATCTCGTCGAGCTTCATCTGGGTCGCGGCGCTGTCGCGGTTCTGGGTGTTCTGGATCAGGAACACCATCAGGAATGTGACGATGGTCGTGCTCGTGTTGATCACGAGCTGCCACGTGTCACTGAACCGGAACAGCGGGCCCGTCACGGCCCAGCCGACGATCACGAGCACCGCCAGTCCGAACGCCGACGAGTTGCCAGCTCTGCCGGCGACGCGCGCCGCGAACCGATGGAATCCACTCGCGGCCAGGACGCGTAAACCGTCCCGCCCGGAGCAGGCGCTGGCCCGCGAGGGCGATGACCGCACCCACGAGCGCCACGGCGATGAGTCCGGCGAGCGACGGTTGCCAGCCGAGCATCTGAAACGTCCAGCCGCCGACAATCGCGCCGGCGACGCCGAGCGCGATGTCACCGCGAAGTCCGAGGCCGCCGTCACGCATGACGGTCGAGGCCAAGACGCCGGCGACCAGTCCAACAGTCAGCCACGTGATCATCTCCATCCTCCGTGCTCTTGCAAGAACCAAGTCGAGCTCGGACGTGCAGGCGCGGACGTCGATCGCGCACGCGGCCGGCATCCGTGCCACACAGTGGTGTCGTTCATGCATCGCCTATCACCGAGGAAGGTGGAAGCTCCAAGATGCAGGCAGTCGCGAGGCCTCAAGGGCGATCCAAGATGCCCCACGAGACATTGTGCCACAGAGGTGAAGGATCGCGCACAGGTCGTGTCCGACACTCGTGGTGTCGATCAGATGATCGGCGCGAGTGCGCCGGTCCAGAGACTCAAGGAGCCGATCGAGCGCGTCGCATCGGAGCGCCCGCGAGTGCGGCAAGCAAGCTCGCCGGGTGCGCGTACGTACGGATCCGCACGACGCGGGTGTCGCGGCTCCGTCGGAATCGATCACGGCGTCGGTGCGCAAAGCATGCGCAGGATGTCGCGGTCGCCTCGATGATCCGCCCGCGAAGTACGTGCCCCGACTCGGACATCACGGCGCTGCGCGAGCGACCTCGGCGCTGCCGTCGGTCAGCTGGCGAGCTGCGAGCTGCTCGGTCGCACCGTACCCCCAACCCTGCGGGATGTCGAGCGAGAGGTCGACATGACAGCAACGTGTGGTATCTCGACGAGAAGTCGTGTCCATAATGTGTGTGACATGAAGGCGCAGGTCGCGGTCGTCGACGATCATCCGCTGTTTCGGCAGGGGCTGGCCGTGGCGCTGCGTGGCGAGGCGGATCTCGAGGTCGTGGGCGAAGTCGGAAGCGCCGCGGAGGCGGTCGAGCTGGCGAAGCACGTCGCGCTCGACGTGGCCGTGGTCGACCTCTTGATGCCCGCGATGTCCGGCATCAGCCTGACGGGCCAGCTGTTCGAGATTCAACCGCGATGTCGAGTGCTCGGGCTCTCGGTGATCAACGAGCCGGGGCTGATCGCCGACATGCTGCGCGCCCATGCCTGCGGGTTTGCGCTCAAGACGCAGCCGCCGACCGAGATCATCGACGCGATCCGGCAGGTGCTCGGCGGGCTGTGCTATCTGCCTCCGGGCGTCTCGCGCGACGCCATCGATGCGGAGCTCGCAGGCACGGGGCTCCATCCGTTTCAGCGGCTGACCCGGCGCGAGCGCGAGGTGTTCGAGTTGCTCATCCGCGGCCACTCGAACGACGAGGTCGCGACCCAGCTGTCCATCGCGCGGCGCACCGCCGAGACTCATCGCCAGCGCATCATGAACAAGCTGTCGGCCCACTCGGTCTCGCAGATGCAACGGATCGCTGCGCTTCACGGGGCCTGGTGAATGGATGACCGTGGGCGCCGGCTCGAGATCGCATGCCGGCTCGCCGACGTGCTGATCGGGGTCGAGCCCGCGCGACGCCGCGGCGAGGCGCTGGATCTCATCGAGGTGTCGGAGCTGCCGACCGCCGTGCTCGACGTCGCGAGTCGAACGCCGCGCCTGGTGAACGCCGCGTGGCGCAAGCTGTTCGGCACGCGCGACGCGTACGCTGCCATCGCAGGCGTCGACGAGCTGGTCCGGACCGGCGTCGCGATCCACCTCGCGGAGCTCGCGCTCGATCTCGATGGCCGTCCCGCGTACGGCGCCGCGACGCTGCACGCGTCGCGCGACGCGCTCGGCGCCACGACGAACGTGATCGTCGTGTGTGCGGACATCACCGACGAGGTCCTCGCGCGACAGCTCGGGGTGGGCGTCGAGGTGCTCGTGTGGAGCGGGCCGTGCGTGGGCGATCCCGACTACTTCAACCGACGGTGGTGCGCGTACGCGGAGCGTCGCTCCGGCTGGCAGCATGCGATCCACCCCGGCGATGTCGCGAAGTGCAACGAAGGCCTGGCCTGGGTCGTTCGCGAGCGCGGCTCGCTCGACGTCGAGGCGCGGCTGCGCCGGGCGAACGGCGAACACCGATGGCACCGCATCCGGTTCGCGATCGCGAGCTCCGGGTCGCGCTGGTTCGCCACGGCGATCGATATCCACGACGTGCACGCCGCCGCGGCCGAGCGCAACGATCTGCTCGCTCGCGAGCGCGCGGCGCGCGCCGACGCCGAGCGCGCCCACAGCCTCCAGGATCAGTTCTTCGCCGCGGCCTCGCACGAGCTCCAGGCGCCGCTGACCGCGATGCTGCTGTGGGACGGCATCCTGCACGACGACTCGGTGGACGCCGAGATGCGCGCCAAGGCCCACGACGCGATCCGGCAGAGCGCGCGCGTCCAGTCACGCGTGGTCGGGGATCTGGTCGATGTCGCTCGCGCGATGGCCGGCACGCTCCACCTCGACCTTCGCCCGATCGAGGTCGAGCCCCTGGTGCGGGGAGCGCTCGACGCGATCGCGCCGAGCGCGCTGGCGAAGCAGATCGTGCTCGACCGCCGGGGCACGCTGTCCGGCGCAGAGCTCCTCGGTGACGCGGTGCGTCTGCGCCAGGTGCTCGTCAATCTGCTGGCGAACGCGGTGAAGCTCACCGACCCCGGCGGCCGCGTCACGGTCGACATCGCTCGCCGCGGCCGCTCGATCACGATCGAGGTCGAGGATGGCGGCCGCGGCGTGGCGCCGGAGCTCCTGTCCCGCATGTTCGAGCCGTTCCGCCAGGCGGCCGGCTGCTTGGCACACGGGGAGGGCGGGCTCGGGCTCGTGATCGCCAAGCAGCTCGTCGAGCTCCATCACGGCACGATCGCGGCGTCGAGTGCGGGGCCCGGGCGCGGAACGACGCTCACGCTCGTGTTGCCGGCCGAGCCCGTGCGGCGCACCGCGACGCCGTCGCATGACGTCGCGCGCACACCCGGCCTCGGCCACGCTCGCGTGCTCGTCATCGACGACGATCTGCGCGTGCGCGAAGCGCTGGGCGTGCTGCTCGATCGCGCCGGCGCGGTCGTCGACACCGCCGACTCTGCAGCGGCAGGGCGTGCGCGGATCGCGCGCTGTGCCCCCGACGTGCTGGTGTGCGACATCGCGATGCCGATCGAGGACGGCTACAGCTTCATCCGTGGAGTGCGAGCCTCCGGGGCTGACATCGGCGCGATCGCGCTGACCGCGCACGCGACCGAGACCGACATCGAGCGCGCGCTCGCCGCGGGCTTCGATCGGCACCTCGCGAAGCCGATCGAGTTCGAGAGTCTCGTCGCGAACATCGACGAGCTGGTCGTCGCCCGCCGGGCGAGCGTTCGCGCTCCGTGACGCCCGGCGAGCTGGCCCGGACGTGGTGGGTCACGGTCCGGCGCGCTGCGGTCCCGCGTAGAGCAGCTCGACGATGAACCGCGACCCCTCCCCGGGATCGCTCTCGACCCGCATCACACCTCCGTGTGCCTTCACGATCTGTGCGGTGATGTACAGCCCCAGGCCGAGGCCGGTCGCGGTCTTGACGCTGCCGATCCGCTCGAACGGTCGGAACAGGCGCTCGATCGCGTCGCGCGCGATCCCGATCCCTTGGTCTTCCACCACGAGCCTGGCCACGTGCTCGTCGCCGTCCACGACGACTCGAACCGGCCTGCCAAGGCCATACTTTCCTGCGTTGGACAGCAGGTTCGTCGCGACCTGCTCGAGCCGCAGACGGTCCCAGCGGCCCCGTACGGACCGAGCGTCCACGGTGACCGGAGAGCCGCTGCGCGCGAGATCCTCGGTGCGGCCCGCGATCGCGCGCACCACGTCGGCGAGGTCGAGGTCTTCGAGCGTCAGCGCGAGCTGGTCGGAGCCGAGCAGCCCGACGTCGAGGAGGCTCGCGACCAGATCTGCAAGCCGGAAGCCCAGTCGCTGGAGCGATGCCAGCTGTCCCACCGTGATCGCGGGATGCTGGGCCAGCAGCACGCCGAGCTCGGACACGAGCACCTGCATCGGAGCGCGGAGCTCGTGGCCTGCGATCGAGATCAAGCGGTCGCGGGCCTCCATGCCGACCAGCGCCTCGCGGTGGAGCTCCGCCTGCGCGCGCTGCTCGCTGAGATCGGTCGCGACCACGCACTGCACGTCGACGTCGGCGACGGACGCAGCGCTCGCGGTCAGCTGCACCGTCACCACGCCGCCGTGGCGGGCCACCAGACCCACCTCGACGCGCGCCGGCCCGCGCCGCGCGTGGTCGAGCATCGCATCGATCGAGACCGCGGCGTCCGCGGGCACGAGCCCGTGCAGCGCCGTGCCGCGCAGCGAAGCCGCGCCGGGTGCCGCCATCAGCTCTGCGAAGCGTGGATTGTGGTAGCAGATGATCCCGTCGCCGGTCACGAGCGCGGCTCCCTCACCCATCGCCTCGACGAGCGCTCGATAGACCTGGTCGGGGTCCCGGAACGTGAACACGCCATGCCCGCTCGCTCCGTGGACCACCACGGCGTCGACCTGCCCGGAGCGGATCGCACGCAGCGTCTCCGGGGGGACTCACCTTCGCGCAGGACCCGTCGACCGCGCAGTTCGACGAGATGCCGCGGAGCGCGATCGCCGCCGGCGTGGCCGAGGCCGTGCGCTCGCCGGCACAGATCGGTGACGAGATCGGCAAGATCGCGAAGCTCGGGCCCCGGCCGGGCGTTGCGCTCGAACGGTCGGCCACGGTCACCGGCATCGATCGGGTCCTCGAGCAGCTGCGCGAAGCGAGCGGGATCGACTTCTCCAGCTACAAGCGCACGACGATCGAACGCCGGCTCGCGCGTCGGCTCGCCAAGCAACAGCTGGGCTCGCTCGACGAGTACAGCTCGTATCTGACCGCGCACCCCGACGAGGCGAGCGTGGTCTACGAAGATCTCCTGATCCACGTCACCGAGTTCTTTCGCGATCGCCCGGTGCTCGACCGGCTCGTCGAGCACGTGCTCCCCGAGTTGCTTCGCGGCAAGTCGGCCGCGGCGTCGGTGCGGGTCTGGGTCCCCGGTTGCTCGACCGGCGAGGAGGTGTACTCGCTGGCGATCTTGCTGATCGAGCTGTGCGGCGAGCGCAGCCGGCCGCTCCAGCTGTTCGGCAGCGACCTGAGCGAGCGTGCGATCGAATGCGCACGACAGGGACAGTACCCGGAGACCATCGCCGCGCAGGTCGGTGAGGAGCGGCTCGCCCGGTTCTTTCATCGCGAGGAGGGTGGCTACCGGATCAACCGCGACATCCGCGAGCGTTGCGTGTTCGTCCGCCACGACCTCGTGACCGATCCACCGTTCTCCAAGCTCGATCTGGTGAGCTGCCGCAACGTGCTCATCTACCTGGGCGCATCGCTGCAGCAGCGGGTGCTCCCGCTCTTCCACTACGCCCTCAATCAGCCCGGATACCTCGTGCTCGGCCCCGCCGAGACGGTCGCCGGCTTCGAGGCGCAGTTTCAGCCGATCGACGCCGATGCGCGGATCTATGCGCGCAAGCCGGGACCGCGCACGAGCCTGACGTTTCCGATCGCGAGCCAGCTCAGCAGGCTGCCGACGCGCCGGCCCGCCGACGCCGTCCGGTCGGCGCTCGACGTCCAGCGCGAGGTCGATCACATGCTGCTCGCCCGGTACGCGCCGCCCAGTGTGGTCATCGACGAGAACCTCGAGGTCGTGCAATTCAGGGGGCAGACGGGCTCGTATCTCGAGGCCCCGTCCGGCCAGCCGCAGCTGAACGTGCTCAAGATGGCGCGGGGAGGTCTGGCATCGGAGTTACCGCTTGCCATCCAGCGCGCGCGCCAGAGCAACGGGTCGGTGCGACAGGACGATGTCATGGTCCACGAGCGCGGCCACGAGCACCGGTGCCACCTCGAGGTCGTGCCGCTGCGCGGTGAAGCCTCGGCAAGACGCCACTTCCTCGTGGTGTTCGAACCTGCGGCGATCACGCCGGCTCCATCCAGGCGCCGCGCACCGGGCAAGCTGCGGCTGCAGGAGCGACGGGAGATCGACCGCGTTCGCCAGGAGCTCGACGCGACGAAGGGATATCTGACCTCGATCGTCGCGCAGCACCTTGCGACCAGCGAAGAGCTGGGCATCACCAACGAGGAGCTGCAGTCGACCAACGAAGAGCTCCAGTCGACCAACGAGGAGCTGCAGACCGCCAAGGAGGAGCTGCAGTCGACCAACGAGGAGCTCGAGACGGTCAACGAGGAGCTCCAGCGCGGCAACGTCAACCTGCGCGAGGCCAACGACGACCTCGTCAACGTGCTCACGAGCGTCGACATCGCGATCATCATCGTCGATCTCGAGCGACAGGTGCGCCGCTTCACGCCCAAGGCGCGCGCGGTCATGAAGCTGATCCCCGGGGACGTCGGGCGCCCGATCGCCGATCTGCGGTCGAGCGTCGAGGTCGCCGGGCTCGACGGCATGATCGCGGAGGTCATCGAGACGCTCGTGGTTCGCGAGTCGGAGGTCCACCACCCCGATGGCACGAGCTACCGGATGCAGATCCGACCCTATCGCACGGCAAATCACAAGATCAGCGGCGCCGTGATCGCGTTCGTCGACATCACCGCCCTGCGCGCCGCGCGGGACCATGCCGCTGCGATCGTCGGTACGGTGCCGACCCCGCTGGCCGCGGTCGACGAGCGGCTCGTCGTGCGATCGGCGAATCCGGCGTTCTTCGCGATGTTCGACACCACGGCGTCCGCCCTCGTCGGGCGCGCGCTCCTCGACGTCGGCGAGTGGGGTCCACCGACGCTGCGGGCTCGCCTCGAGGAGGTCGCCGTCACCGGCACCGGCTTCGAGAATCTCGAGTTCGAGTTCCGCGGTCATGCCGGCGACCTGGTGCTACGGGTCGGCGCGCGCACGCTGCCGTCGGCCGGGGCCCGGCTGATCCTGGTCGGGATCGCGGACGTCACCGAGCACCGCCGGCTCGAGCAGGTGCGCGCCGCGGCGCGCCGCGAGCGCGACGCATTCCTCGACGCCGTGTCCCACGAGCTGCGCACGCCGCTCAGCGCGATCCTGCTGTGGGCGGAGGCATTGCGCGAGCTCGAGCACGCCGATCCGCGGCGCCTGCGCGCGATCGACACGATCGAGTCGAGCGCGCGGGCGGAGGTCCAGCTCGTCGACGACCTGCTCGATCTCGCGCTATCGCGGACCTCGGAGCTCGCCGTGAAGCTCGTGTCCATCGATCCGTCGACGGTCGTCGAGGCCGCGGTCGAAGCCGCGCGGCCCGCTGCGGACATCAAGCGGATCGCGATCGAGACGACGCTCGCCACGGGGCCGAGGATCGCGGCCGATCCTCGCCGCCTGCGTCAGATCGCGGCGAATCTGCTCGGAAACGCGATCAAGTTCACGCCGGAGGGCGGCAAGGTGAGCGTCGCGCTCGATCGCGACCGCGGGGCGATGGAGCTGCGCGTTCGCGATACCGGACCCGGCATTCCGCCGGAGTTTCTGTCTCGGGTGTTCGAGGCGTTCTCGCAAGCCGACCCGTCGATCACCCGACGCCACCACGGCCTCGGCATCGGCCTCGCGCTCGTGCGACACTTCGTCGTCCGGCAGGGCGGTACGATCGACGTCGTCAGTCCCGGCGCAGGTCAAGGCACGACGTTCACCGTCCGTATCCCGGCGCGTCCCGAATAACACGCTCGTGCTCGCGCCGGCGGAGCGGCTGGGGGCTGCGCGCGCCGGCCGAGGTTCCGTGCGGCCGCCGAGCGGCTGCACGGCGTACGGGTGTGGGACGGCTGGCTCGACCTGTCGCAGCTGTCGTTCACCGGGCCGTGAGCCGGCGCGCTCGAGGCGCGGTCATCAGGAAGACGGATAGCCAGACGCAGACACTGAAGTAGCTGGAGTGCCAGAACAGGAAGCCGAAGCCCCAGTCACCCCAGGCCTTTGATTCGTGGACGATCAGGAGGGCATCCCTCACGGCGCTCAGGCCGTGCCGGATCTCGGGGATGCCGGTTCGAATCTGATGCAGGGCTGCCCCCCAGACCGTCGGCAGGTCGAGGCAGATGCCAAATATGCAATAGGCAGCGCACCAGAGAATTGTGACAAGGGCGAACCTTCTGATCGGATCCAATCGACCGGAATCCCGCATCGCGGATGCGCGGCGCAGCTGGAGGACCGCCAGCGGGAGCACGGTCAGGAACCCGATGGACCACAGGGTCTCCTCGATGGCGAACGACAGCTCGCTCCTGGTGATGACCCCGGTGGTCGCAAACACCTGCGCGAGGATGATGCAGCCCCACAGCACGTACGGCGCCCTCCGGGCGAAGCGTCGCGTCATCGGAGCTGCTGACTCCATCGCGAGGTCGCGGTTCGCGTGAATCAGGGCCAGTGCGAACTGGCCGCTGAAGGACACCTCCGCGAACAATGCAAATCCCCTGATCAGGAGCGAGCTATTGGCCAGGGTATCGAACCAGGCCATCTGCGTGGAGTACCTGGCAACGAAGACCGAGCGGTAAGCGCCCACGATCGTGAACGTGACTCCCATGATGCGCATCCACTTCCGATACTTCCAGTCCGGCGCATCGACCGAGCCCGCCGTGCGCAGCACGACCCGGACACAGAGCATCAGGTTCACCGCGCTGATCAGGACCATCACGGTCCACCAGGGCCAGGCCCAGGCCGTCGCATCATCGTGCATCATTCGCCCCTCTCGAGCCGGCCGCTGCCGTCGGCCGAGCCACCGGCGGCCGACGCGGGGCGGTGGGTCATCACATCACCCATGATGACACGGGCGGGGTCCATGCCGGGGGTACGCCCACGCGATGCTCGTGCCGCAACGGCCGCAACCGGCGGTCGGGTGGTCGGGTGAATGATGTGCGTCAAGCCCGGGCGGGGTAGGCCAGGCGCGTGGTCCCGCCTGCATTCACCTCAACGGACGCCGAGCCAATGGTCGCGGAGCCGGTCGTTGAGGAATGCGGGGCGCTCCTCGGGCCAGAACGCCCGCGCGCCGTCGAGCTCGACCATCCGTCGGTGCGCGGCATCGAGCACGAGCTCCGCGACCTGGTGCGCAGGCTGGCCCGGGACGACTGAGGAGGCTCGCAAGACCGCGGCGGGGAGTGCGCCAGACCCGGCGGCGCGGTGGATGCTCCGCGACGGGCCCGGGCGCGGTAGGCTAGGCGCGTGGTCACGCCAGCTTCGATTCCTCCGGCGCACGCCCCGGCGGCTCCGCGCCTGCGCGCGCTGCTCGACCAGACGCTCGCGGCGCTCGCCGAGCGGCTGCGCCGGCCCGGGCAGGGCGCCGCGGCGTGCGGGGCGATCGCCGAGGTCTACGACCGGGAGCTCGCCGAGCGGTTCACCGCGGCGGCCGGGGGCGCCGAGCTCGCCCTGGTCGCGACCGGCGGCTGGGCGCGCCGCGAGCTCGCGCCGTACTCCGACATCGACTTCATCGTGCTGCACGACCGCGACGAGGCGCTCGCCAAGCAGGTGTGCGATCGCCTGCTGTATCCGCTGTGGGACGAGAAGCTCGCGATCGGCCACGCGGTGCGCGAGCCGCGCGCGGCCGCCCGGCTCGCGCGCGACGACGTCGCGACCGCGACCGCGCTGCTCGATGCCCGCCACATCGCCGGTGACCGCCGGCTGACCACGGAGCTGCTGCGCGCGACGCTGGCGGCGCTGGCGCCCGGCGGCAACCCCAACGATCTGATCGCCGCGCTCGCCGCCGAGAAGCAGGGCCGTCACGCGCGGTTCGGCGCGACGCTGTACCTGCTGGAGCCCAACCTCAAGCAGGGCATCGGCGGGCTGCGCGATCTGTCGATCGCGCTGTGGTGCGCGCAGATCCGCTGGCACCCACCGCGGCCCGGCGAGGCCGGAGCCGAGGGCCCCGAGCCGGCCGAGACGCTGATCGGCAACCTGGTCACGATGGGCCACCTCACCGGGCGGCAGGCCCAGGTGCTGCTCGGCGCGCGCGACTTCCAGCTCCGGATCCGCGCGCTGGTCCAGCTCGCCGCGAAGCGCCGGTTCGATCAGCTGACGTTCGAGATCCAGGAGGCGATCGCGCCGCCGCTCTACCCCGAGGCCCAGGCGCACGACGGCGAGCGGCTGGCGGTGGCGCCCGCGGTCGAGGCGCTGATGCGCGACTACTACCTGCACGCGCGCGGCGTGGTCCAGGTCGCCGACCGGCTGCTCGAGAGCGCGCGGGTGCCGGCGCGGCGGCGGCCGCGGATCGCGCAGGTCGACGCCGCGTTCATCACGTTCAACGGCGAGCTGGCGATCCGCGATCCCCGGCTGTTCGTCGAGCGGCCGGGCGAGATCGTGCGGCTGTTCCGGGTCGCGGTCGCCGAGCACCTGCCGGTGTACGGCCACACCCGCGAGCTCGCGGCCGAGGTGATCGCGCGCGACCCGGCGCCGCTCGCGCGCGATCCGCTCGCCGTCCGGCTGTTCCTCGACGCGCTGACCGATATCCGTGACGACGCCCAGCCGTCGGCGCTCGAGGTCATGAACCAGCTCGGCGTGCTGTCGGCGATGATGCCGGACTGGGCGCCGTGCGTCGGCCGGGTCCAGCACGACCTCTACCACGTCTACACCGTCGACCAGCACCAGCTCTACGCGCTGGCGATGCAGAAGCGCCTGGCGCGCGGCGAGCTCGCCGCCGAGCACCCGACCGCGGTCGAGCTGTGGCGCGGCGTGCGGCGGCCGGCGCCGCTGTTGCTCGCGACCCTGCTCCACGACGTCGGCAAGCCGCTGGGCAAGGGCCACGCCGAGAAGGGCGCGGTGGTCGCCGGCGCGGTGGCGCGTCGGTTCGGCATGCCCGACGCCGACGCCGAGCTCACCGAGTTCCTGGTCCGCCAGCACCTGACGATGTCGCATCTCTCGCAGCGCCGCGATCTGTCCGATCCCGAGGTGATCGCGCGGTTCGCCGAGCGGGTCGACAACGACGAGCAGCTGGTCCAGCTCTACCTGCTCACGCTGTGCGACACCGCGATGACCGCCCCCGACAACCTCACCGCCTGGAAGGCCGACCTGCTGCGCGATCTGATGCTGCGCACCCGCGCGTACTTTCAGAGCCTCGGCCAGGGCCTCGGGCAAGGCGCGGCCGCCATCGCCCCCGGCAGCGGCGTGTTCGTGGTGCCCGCGCCGCGCCGGCTCGCCGGGCCGGCGGAGGCTGCGGCGTCGCCGGACGCGGCCCCGCCGGAGGTCGGCGACGAGCATGCCCGCGCCAAGGCGAAGATCCTGCAGCTGGTCGGCGACGAGCCGGCGGCGGCCCAGGTCATCGACGGCATCGATCCGCGGCTGTTCACCCAGCTGACGTCGCGCCAGACCGCGCGCCACGTCAAGCTGGTCGGCAAGGCGCGCGCCGAGGTCCCGCACGTCGCGCTCGAGGCCCGCTGCTTCCCGCTCAAGGGCCACAGCGAGCTCGCGGTCGTGACGCCCGACGCGCCCGGCGTGCTCGCGACGATCGCCGGTGCGCTGACCGCCAACTGGGTCGACGTGCTCGGCGCCGTGCTCGGTCACGTCGATCTGCCGGGCGACCGGCTGGTCACCGACGTGTTCTACGTGCGCGATCTCAAGGGCGCCGCGATCCCCGACGACGACGCGCGGTGGCGCAAGCTCGGCGGCGACCTGCGCCAGCTGCTCGGCGGGCCGCCCGATCCGGCCAAGGTCGCGGCGCTGATCGCGCAGCGCCGGCCGCGCTCGGGGATGCCCAGGCGGGTGACGCCCGGCGTGCCGACCGAGATCCGGATCCACGACGACTCCACCCACGCGACGATCGTCGAGGTGTTCACCCGCGACCGGGTCGGCGTGCTGTACGCGATCACCCAGACCCTGGCCGACCTCGGCCTCGACATCTCGCTCGCCAAGGTGTCGACCGAGGGCGAGAAGGTCGCCGACGTGTTCTACGTGACCCGCGGCGGCCGGCGGATCACCCAGGACAGCGATCGCGCGGCGCTGCTGGCGCGGCTGCGCGCGGCGGTCGAGGAGCCGGCGCGCGGCAAGAAGCCGGACGCGGCGAGGCCGTAGTCGATCGCGGCGCGGTGGTGGATAATGCCGCGATGAGCGCGCTCGATCTGCCGCCCGGCATCGGCCTCGTCGGCACGCCGCTCGGGACGTTTCATGCGCCGGGGGGCGCGCGGCGGGCGGCGCTGATCGCGCTGATCGCGATCGTCGTGCTCGGCGCGATCACGTGGCTGCTGGTGTCCCGCCATCCTTACCGCCGGGGCGCGAGCACGCAGGTCGTGATGCCGATCGCGTTCGCCGCGTTCGCGGGCCTGGGCCTGGTGGTGCGGCGCGCGCGGGTCGCGATCACGCGCGACGGCGTGCGCTGGGGCTGGACCGCGTTCGGGTTCCACCAGCCGGCGTCGCGGATCGCAGCCGCGCATGTCTACGCCGATGGCATCGCGCTCGAGGCCCGGCGCGGCTCGTGGTGGTTCATCGCGGCACGCGACTGGGAGCGGTTCGACGCGCTGGTGCGCCAGCTGCGGCGCACCGATCTGCCGGTGCGCGAGCATGCCGGCAAGGCGCCGCTGCGCGCGCGGCTGCAGAGCTACGGTCGGTTCCTGGATCTGCTCCTGCTGGGGAGCGTGGTCGGGGCCGTCGCGGTCCTGCTGTGGGCGATGTGATCCGCGGAGTCGCGAAGTTTCCAGGGTGCTTCGTGAGGTGGACCTTGGTCGTACATCAATCGGGATGATTCGGCCCGCCACCCCGGCGAGAGCCCGTCTACAATGACGCTGGATCGCTTCGGGACTCGCCGGTCGGATGAACACGTCCAGCACCAAGACGAGGGCGCTTTGCGTCGCGACGCGCTGCACGAGCGTGGAGCAGTTCGTCGCGACGTTCCACCGGTTCTGCGGGGACGACGAGACGTTCTTCGTCGCGACGATGACCAGTCGACCGATCGGGCTGGAGACGCCGTTCTCGATCCAGCTCGCCGACAAGCAGCCGGTGCTGCGCGGGCTGTGCATCGTGCTCGACGCCTGGGAGACTCCCGAGAACCGCTACAGGCGTCCGGGGATCCGGCTCGGGATCAAGCGGCTCACGGCGGACAGTCAGGTGATCTACGACCGGCTCAAGGCGGCGTCGCGCACGCCGGGGACGGGCGAGGCCTCGTCCGGGCCGGCCCCGCAGCCCCAGCTCGCAGCCGGGTCGCAGCCGCCGGGGACCATGCGCCGTCCGGTCACGCCGCCGCCGCTGCCGCCGCTGCTGCCGCCGCGCACGACACCGCCCGCGGTGCCGGCCATC
Organism: Kofleriaceae bacterium; assembly: GCA_041495365.1. Taxonomy (GTDB): domain Bacteria; phylum Myxococcota_A; class Polyangia; order Haliangiales; family Haliangiaceae; genus JABFXX01. The sequence continues at coordinate 37,255 of JBGQCL010000018.1, forward strand.
CCGCGCGAGGCCGCGCCGCCGCTGGCGGTGGTTCGCGTGCCTCCCCTGGGGGCTGCACCACCTACAACGGCGCCGCGGTTGTCGCGCGAGCCGAGCAACGGATCGCCGCCGCGCGGCGTGACCGCCAGGCCGGCGTCGTCGAGCGCGCCGCCGGCACCCGCGTTGCCGAGCGTGATGCCGCGGATCGGCGACACGAAGCCGGGGTTGCCGGTGACCGCCAGGCCGGCGCTGCCGAGCGTCGTGCCGGTGTCGACCCGGCCGACGTTGCCGGGCGTCGCGCCGGCTTCGGCTCCGCCTGCCTCGCCGAGCGCAGCGCTGGCTTCAGCTCCGCCGGCGTTGCCGAGCGCCGTGCCGGTGTCGACCCGGCCGACGTGGCCGGGCGTCGCGCCGGCTTCGGCTCCGCCTGCCTCGCCGAGCGCGGGGCCGGCTTCGGCTCCGCCTGCCTCGCCGAGCGCGGCGCGGGCTTCGGCTTCGCCGGTGCCGCCGGCCGCCACGCGTGCGCCGGGCGCGCCGGCCCAGGGAGCCGGTACGGCGGCCGCGGAGTCGCCGCCCGCAGCTCGCGCGCCGATCGCGGTGACGCGGTTCCAGTTCGCGCTCCGCGTCGACACGACCCCGCCGCCGCTCACCGACGTCGAGTTCAAGCCGACCGAGCTGGTCCCGCGCAAGCGGCTCGACCGGATCATCGGCGAGCCGTCGCCGAGCGAGGCGCAGATCGACGACGCGTTGCCGGCGGTGATCATCGACCGCCCGAGCGGCCCGGTGGAGCCCGACCCCGCGGCGCCGAGCTTCGCGCCGTACGAGAACACCAGCCCGACGGTCGATCCGCTGGCCGACCGCCGCACGCCGGGCTCGTCGCTGGTGCTGCCCGCCAACCCGCTCCAGGACCTGAGCGACGAGTCGATCGAGGGCTTCGTCGACTGCACGATCTACGAGGAGACCGAGAACATCTTCCACCCCGGCGTCGACGGCGCGGAGTGGGCCGACGTGACGGACCCCGAGCAGCCCTTGCCGTCGGCGCTGCTGGCGCTGCGCGCGATGCCGCGGCGGCTGTCACCCCCACCGATGGCCGTCCCCGCGATGCCGTTCGACACGCCCCCGAACCTGACGGTGCGCGCGCAGGACGACCGCGAGTCGCTCGCGGTCGGGCCCGATGACCCGGCGCTGTCGCGGGCGGTGGCCGGCGAGCTCGGCCGCGCCAGCCTCGTCGCCGCGGCCGATCCGGCGCCGATGCGGGCGTCGTCCGGACCGCTCGGCGTGCCGTCCGCCGAGATCATCGACGATCCGCCGCCGAGCCCGCCGGCCGTCATCGTCGATGACCCGGCGCTGTCGCGGGCGATGGCGGACGAGATCAGCCGCCGCGCAGCCGCCGACGATCCCTCGCAGTCGCGCACGGCATCGGGGGAGCTGTGGAGCGAGACGCTGCGACGGACCCCATCCGACGGTCTGCCGCGCACGCAGCCGCGCCCGGACACGCCGCTGCCCAGGCCGGCGACCAACGTGCCGATGGACCTCGGCGACAGCCCCGATCCGGCGTCGTGGTTCGACAGCGTCAGCCTGCCGCACACCGGCGCGGCACCGCGCCCGGCGATGACGATGGCGGCAGCGCTCGCACCGCCCGCGGACCCCGCATTCGCGCCACCCGCCGAGTCCGCGCTCGCGCCGGTGCTCACCGACCCGGCGCTCGCGCCGATGCCGCCGGCTGCCGGGTTCGCGCCGGCGGTGGCAATGGATCCCTCGCTGCTGCCGGCGGCGCGGCCGGGCCCGGGGTTCGCACCGGGGACGCCGCAGGCCCCGGGGTTCGCGCCGGGGTACGGGTTCGCGCCCGGGATGCCGCCGGGCCCGGGACCCGATCCGGCGTACATGCCCGGGCCGTTCGATCCTGCGATGCAGCCGGCCATGCCACCGATGTTCGGCCCGCTGGAGTCCGGTCCGGTCGGCCCGCCGGGCTATCCGGTCGACGGCGCACCGTACCCGCGCTACAGCGCCGCGGATCTGGTGGCGCTGCCCGGGATGCCGGTCGCGCGCGCACAGCCGCCGTGGCAGCGCTGGCTGCTGATCGCCGGCTCCGCGGTGGTCGCGATCATCGTCGCGTTCCTGGTGGCGCGACTGGCGCGCGGCAGCGATCGCGCGGCGCCGGCCGGCGCGGGCGCACCCGCGAGCGCACCGGCCCGTGCGGTGGTTCCCCGGACGGCACCGCCTCCCGCGCTCGCACCCGGCGGTCCTGCTGCGGCCCGCGCCGCGCGCCCCGCCGGATCGGCCGCCGCGGGCGATCCGGACGGCACCGCCGGCGACGGCGAGCCGCCTGCCGGCGAGGCCACCGACGAGGACGGCGAGGCCGCGGCCGGCGGCACGCCGGTGGTCGGCAGCGGACCGTGCCGGTTCACCGTCGCCACCACGCCGGCGGGCGCGGTGGTCCGGCTGGACGATCAGCCGATGGGACCGTCGCCGATCACGATCGAGGGCAGCTGCGACAAGCACAAGGTCGACGTCGCGCACGTCCGCTACCAGAGCGTGACGCGGTGGGTGACGCCGTCGGCCGACAAGCCGCAGGAGCTCGACATCAGCCTGCCGCGGCCGATCCACGCGGTCACCGTCACGTCGTCCCCGCCCGGCGCCGAGCTGTCGATCGACGGCCACCGCGCCGGCACCACGCCGACGGTGGTCCAGATGACCGGCTTCGCGACCGTCAACCTGACGTTTGCCAAGCCCGGCTTCCAGCCCGTGACCCGCAAGGTCTACAGCAAGGTGGCGCAGGATCGCGTGTTCGTGAAGCTCGCGAAGTGACGCGCCGCCGCGCCGCGGTCAGTGGTGGTCGTGGTCGTGATCGCGGACCACGACGTGGCCGCGCGCGCGCCAGCCACCGTCGACCCACGCATGGCCGTTGCCGCGCCGCTCCCAGCGGCCCTCGACGTAGACCTGCTGCGGGCGCTCGCGCTCGTAGTAACCACCGCGCCACGCCCAGCGCCCGCCCGGCCGCTCCCAGTGGCCGTGGATCCAGAAGAGGCCCGGGCGCGAGACCACGACTTCCTCGCGCACCGGCGGCGGCCCCTCATCGACGGTGTATGCCGCTCCGCTGGCGTAGCAGCCGGTCATCGCAGGTACGGTCAGCGCAGCGCCGGCGACGAGCAACGCTGCGAGCATGTCGCGTGATGACTTCATGGTGAAATCTCCGTTGACCAAGGAGCACAGCAATCAGCGCGCCAGCGTCGGATTCGCTCGGCCGCGCGCACGCCGAGGCGATCTCGCTCACGCCGCGGCGCGTTCCACGGACGGCGCGGGTGCGACCGCGCGGGTGGGAGATCTCATGGTAAATCGGAGAGTTGATCGCCGCGCGGTGCGGCCAGGTGGCGGGCCGGGGGACGGGGCCATGCTTGCCGCGATCAGACCCCCCGAGTATGGTCGGCCATGTTTGAGGACCTCCGCGAAGCGCTGACCTTCGACGACGTCTTGCTGGTTCCGGGATACAGCGAGGTCATCCCGCGCGACGTCGATGTCAGCACCCGGCTGACCCCGGCGATCCCGCTGCGGATGCCGCTGGTGTCGTCGGCGATGGACACCGTCACCGAAGCGGCGACCGCGATCCGCATGGCCCGCGAGGGTGGCGTCGGCTTCATCCACAAGAACCTGTCGGTCGAGGACCAGGCGCGCGAGGTCAACCGCGTGAAGAAGGCGCAGTCCGGCATCGTGGTCGATCCGGTGACGATCGCGCCGTCGCGCACGCTGGAGGACGCGCTCGGGCTGATGCGGCATTTCCGGATCAGCGGTCTGCCGGTGGTCGACTCCGACCGCCGCCCGGTCGGGATCCTGACCAACCGCGACGTCCGGTTCGAGAAGCGGCTGCAGCTCCAGGTCGGCGAGATGATGACCAAGAACCCGGTGACGGTGAAGGAGGGCGTGCAGATCGACGAGGCCAAGGACCTCCTGCACAAGCACCGGATCGAGAAGCTGCTGGTGGTCGATCGCGAGGGCCGGCTCAAGGGCCTGATCACGATCCGCGACATCGAGCAGGCCGAGGCCCATCCGACGGCGGCGACCGACGAGCTCGGCCGGCTCCGGGTCGGCGCCGCGGTCGGGGTCGGCGGCGACCGCGAGGCCCGGATCGAGGCGCTGCTCGCGGTCGGCTGCGACGTGATCTGCATCGACACCGCGCACGGCCACTCCACCGGCGTGCTCGATGCGGTGCGCCAGACCCGCAAGCGGTTCGGCAAGCTCCAGCTGATCGCGGGCAACGTCGCGACCGGCGACGCGACCCGCGCGCTGATCGAGTGCGGCGTCAACGCGGTCAAGGTCGGGGTCGGCCCGGGGTCGATCTGCACCACGCGGATCGTCGCCGGCGTCGGCGTGCCGCAGCTGACCGCGATCGGCGATGCGGTCGGGGCGGCGCGCGGCTCGGGCGTCGCGATCATCGCCGACGGCGGCATCAAGTACTCGGGCGACGTCGCCAAGGCGCTGGCGGCGGGCGCGGACACCGTGATGATCGGCAGCCTGTTCGCCGGCACCGACGAGGCGCCCGGCGAGATCATCCTGTACCAGGGCCGGTCGTACAAGACGTACCGCGGCATGGGCTCGATCGGTGCGATGAAGGACGGCTCGAAGGATCGCTACTTCCAGGCCGAGGTCGAGGCGCCGCAGAAGCTCGTGCCCGAGGGCATCGAGGGCCGCGTGCCGTACAAGGGGCCGCTGCGCGAGTCGCTGTACCAGCTCGTCGGCGGGCTGCGCGCGTCGATGGGCTACCTCGGTTGCGCGACGATCGCGGAGCTCCACGCCAAGGCCCGGTTCGTCAGGATCTCGTCGGCCGGGCTGCGCGAGAGCCACGTCCACGACGTGATCATCACCAAGGAAGCCCCCAACTACCGCGTGGAGTGACATGGCGCACCAGCTGATCCTCGTCCTCGACTTCGGCTCGCAGTACACCCAGCTGATCGCGCGGCGGATCCGCGAGCAGTCGGTGTACTGCGAGATCCACCCGTTCACGCTCGCCCGGGATCCCGAGCTCCGTCAGATCCGCGCGATGCGGCCGACCGGCATCGTGCTGTCGGGCGGTCCGTCGTCGGTCTACGACCCGGGCGCGCCGACGATGACGCCGGCGCTGTACGAGCTCGGCGTGCCGATCCTGGGGATCTGCTACGGCGCGCAGCTCACCGCGCGGCTGCTCGGCGGTGATGTCCGGCCGGCGGACCGCCGCGAGTACGGTCGCGCCACCGTGCGGGTCAAGCACATCGGCGGCGTGTTCCGCACCGCGTCGCTGGGCGAGGAGCTGACGGTGTGGGCATCGCACGGCGACACCGTCCAGGCGCTGCCGCCGGGCTTCGTCCACACCGCCGAGTCCGACAACTGCGCGATGGCGGGCTTCGCGTCGGCCGAGCGCGGCATCCACTGCGTGCTGTTCCACCCCGAGGTCGTCCACACCCCGCGCGGCGCCGAGTTGATCGGCAACTGGCTGTTCGGGGTGTGCAACGCAGCGGGCGACTGGTCGATGGCGTCGTTCGTGGACGAGGCGGTGGCCCGGATCCGCCACCAGGTCGGCGATCGCGGCCGGGTGATCTGCGGGCTGTCCGGCGGGGTCGACTCCAGCGTCGCCGCGGCGCTGCTCCACCGGGCGATCGGTGACCGGCTGACCTGCATCTTCGTCGACAACGGCCTGCTGCGCCGCGGCGAGCGCGAGCAGGTCGCGGCGATCTTTCGCGATCACTTCAAGGTCGATCTCCACGTGGTCGACGCCAAGGCGCGGTTCCTGGCCGCGCTCGCCGAGGTCACCGATCCCGAGGCCAAGCGCAAGATCATCGGCCGCGAGTTCATCGCGGTGTTCGAGGACGAGGCCCGGCAGATCGATGGCGCGAGCTTCCTCGCGCAAGGCACGCTGTACCCCGACGTGATCGAGAGCGTGTCGTTCAAGGGGCCGTCGGCGGTGATCAAGTCGCACCACAACGTCGGCGGGCTGCCCGAGCGGATGAAGCTCGCGCTGGTCGAGCCGCTGCGCGAGCTGTTCAAGGACGAGGTCCGCCAGCTCGGCCTCGAGATCGGCCTGCCGCGCCACATGGTGTGGCGCCAGCCGTTCCCCGGCCCCGGGCTCGCGGTGCGCTGCCTGGGCAGCCTGACCCGGCCCCGGCTCGACGTGCTGCGCGCCGCCGACGCGATCATCGAGGAGGAGGTCCGCGCGGCGGGGCTCTACGAGTCGATCTGGCAGTCGTTCGGTGTGCTGCTGCCGGTGCGCTCGGTCGGCGTGATGGGCGACGCGCGGACCTACGAGGAGGCGCTCGCGCTGCGCGCGGTGCACTCGCGCGACGGGATGACCGCGGACTGGGTGCCGCTGCCGTACGACCTGCTCGGCCGGATCTCGTCGCGCGTGATCAACGAGGTCCGCGGCATCAACCGCGTGGTCTACGACATCACCAGCAAGCCGCCCGGGACGATCGAGTGGGAGTGAGCGGCGCGGCGTCGGCGGCGTGGTAAGACGCCGCCATCCATGTAGGCGGCCAGGGTCGCCGATCCGGCGGCGCGGGAGTCGGTTGGCCCCGTGACGCGGGCCTCTATATGATGCGCCCCGGAGCGCCCCCATGACCCTACGTCCTGATCCCTCCTTCTATCCTTCGCCGCGCCTGGCCGCGGAAGCCCCGCCAGAAAAACTCGCCTACGTCGCCGCCATCGATCCGGCGGGGATCGCGGGCGCCAAGGGCGGCGAGCCGGATGCGCTCGCGGTCGTCGACCTCGATCCGGCGTCGTCGGGCTACGGCACGATCTCGTCGGTCACCGAGATGCCCCATGTCGGCGACGAGCTCCATCACTTCGGGTGGAACGCGTGCAGCGCGTCGCTGTGCCCGTGGGCGCCCAACCCGCACGTCGAGCGGCGCTATCTGCTGCTGCCTGGGCTGCGCTCGTCGCGGATCCACGTCTTCGACGTCAAGCCGAACCCGAAGAAGCCCACCCTGGTCAAGATCATCGAGCCCGGCGAGATCGCGCACCGCGCGGGCTACTCGCGGCCGCACACGATCCACTGCGGCCCCGACGGGCTGTATGTCAACGCGCTGGGCAACCCCGAGGGCGACGGCCCGGGCGGCATCTTCATCCTCGACTGCGAGAGCTTCGACGTCCGCGGCCGCTGGGAGGTCGAGCGCGGCCCGCAGGAGCTCGCCTACGACTTCTGGTGGCACCTCGGCTACGACACCCTGCTGTCGAGCGAGTGGGGCACTCCGAAGATGGTGGAGAGCGGCGTCATCCCCGAGCTCCTGCTCGGCAAGAAGTACGGCCACCGGCTCCACGTCTGGGACCTGCGCAAGCGGCGCCACGTCCAGGCGCTCGACCTCGGCGACGAGCACCAGATGGCGCTCGAGCTCCGGCCCGCCCACGATCCGACCAAGGCCTACGGCTTCCTCGGCGTGGTGGTCAGCGTCGCCGACCTGTCGGCCTCGATCTGGACCTGGTACCGCGAGGGCGATCGCTGGGCGATCCAGAAGACGATCACGATCCCGGCGGTGCCGGCCGAGGCGGCCAAGCTGCCGCCGCTGCTCCAGGGGTTCGGCGCCGTGCCGCCGCTGATCACCGACATCAACCTGTCGCTCGACGACAAGTTCCTCTACGTGTCGTGCTGGGGCACCGGTGAGCTCAAGCAGTACGACGTGTCCAATCCGCTGGCGCCCAAGGAGGTCGGCTCGGTTGCGATCGGCGGCATCGTCAACCGCACCGCCCACCCCAAGACCGGCCCTTTGACCGGCGGCCCGCAGATGGTCGAGATCAGCCGTGACGGCAAGCGGGTCTACCTGACCAGCTCGCTGTACGTGGCGTGGGATGCGCAGTTCTATCCCGACGGCGTGGCGGGCTGGATGACCAAGATCGACGTCAACCAGAACGGCGGCATGGCGATCGACCCCAGGTTCTGCATCGACTTCGGCCGCCGCCGCCCGCACCAGGTCCGCCTCGAGGGCGGTGACGCGTCGTCCGATTCGTACTGCTATCCATGACCTGGCCCTGGATCACGCTGCTCCTGCTCGGGGCCTGGCACGGCCTGAACCCCGGCATGGGCTGGCTGTTCGCGGTGTCGCGCGGCCTGCAGGAGCGGCGCGGTGGCGCGGTCGTCGGGGCGCTGCCGCCGATCGCGCTCGGCCACGCGCTGGCGATCGCGGTCGCGCTCGTCGTCGTCGCGGTCGGCCGCGCCAGCGTGCCGCTGGTCGCGCTGCGCTGGGCCACCGCCGTGATCCTGATCGGGTTTGGCATCTCGCGGCTGTTTCGCCACCACCACCCGCGCTGGGTCGGCATGCGGGTCGGGTTCCGCGATCTCACCGTGTGGTCGTTCCTGATGGCGACGGCGCACGGCGCCGGCTTGATGCTCGCGCCGCTGTTCGTGGTCGATGGCGCGCGGCCGTCGTGCCACGCCGACGCGGGGCTCACGCTGTCGGGGCCGATCGACTACGTCGTGGCCACGGTGGCGCACACGGCGGCGATGCTGGCGGTCGCGGGGCTGATCGCGCTCGTCGTGTACCACAAGCTGGGGCTCGCGCTGCTGCGGCGCGCGTGGTTCAACCTCGACTGGCTGTGGGCGCTGGCGCTGGTCGGAGCGGGCGTGTTCTCGGCGCTGGCTTGAAGCGGGCGGCGGCTCGCCCCCACGTGGGGGCCGCCTGGTCCATGAGCGAACGGCCGGCGGCGCGCGGCCTTCGGCCCGGCGGTCTTCGGCCGGCGGTCTTCGGCTGGCGGTCTTCGGCTGGCGGTCTTCGGCTGGCGGTCTTCGGCTGGCGGTCTTCGGCTGGCGGTCTTCGGCTGGCGGTCAGCCGCTCACGAGGCGGTTCCAACTCGGGTCTCACGCGTGCGGCGTGCCAGTAGTAGGAATCGAACGTCATAGCAGCTCGATCGCGTCCTGCGGAATGTCACCCCTGATCAGGACGTCGGGTGTTCGGCGCCGTCAACTGGCGGAAGATCACCATCGCCGCGCGGGTGGCCGCGCGGGCCTCATCGGACTGCCTCGCGTGGCTCAACATCGTGCCTAGGTTGCCAAGCTCGTTGCGAAGGCCGGTTGGAATGCCTCGCTGCCTCCCTGGATCGGGCTCTGCGGGTGAGGCCCCACAGCAGGCCGAACTCGCGATCGAGCAGGGCACGTGCCTGCGCGCTGTCGACTTGCCAGCCCCACGCGTCTGCCAGGTCGAGCGCGCCGCGGATCTCGCCGGCGCTGCCGTGCGCCATGTCGAAGAAGCGCCCGGGATCGCGTCCGCGGCGGCGATCGCCCTCGGCGAGGTTGAGCACGATGCTACTGGCGGCGCGCTCGACCTGGTCGTCGGCCTCGTGGCGATGCTTGCGAAGCTGAGTGACCACCGGGCGCAGGGCGCGAGTCAGATCCAGAGCGACGCTGGGGCCAGCAACCCCCAACGCGCACGCTGGATCGCCTCGCTGTGCTCGGTGCAGGCCACCGTCTGACGATCATGCCGGCGTGGAACAATCCGTCGCGGCTGGACGGACGCTGCTTGCAGCGTTATGTCGCAGTGTTGCGGCCCAGAGAAATACGTAGCATGCGCATCCGAGCAAGGAGCACCGATGGCGCACGACTATCGCCGCAGTGACCGAGATCCTGGAGCAAGCACGAGCGTCACCGGATCGGTCGGCACGCCGGGGAAGCGCACGCTCACCGACTCGTTGTACGCAAACGCCGCACCGGTGCAGCGCAAGGCCACCGGAGCAGCCACCGACGACCACGTCCATGAGGCAGCGCAGCGCGGCGTCGCCGGCGGTGGATCTGCGCTGCCGCATCTCGACGTCATCCAGCGCGCGTTCGGCCCGCACGACGTGAGCAAGATCCAGGCGCACACCGGCGACACAGCCGCGCGTGCGAGCACCGAGATCGGAGCCCAAGCGTACGCCACCGGGAACCATGTCGCATTCGCCGGCGCGCCCGATCTGCGAACCACCGCGCACGAGGCCGCGCACGTCGTGCAGCAGCGTGCCGGCGTGCACCTCAAGGGCGGGGTCGGCGAGACCGGCGACGCCTACGAGCGCAACGCAGACGAGGTCGCCGACCGCGTCGTGCGCGGCGAGAGCGCTGCCGATCTGCTGCCGGGCGGCGGATCGTCGCGAGAGTCCGCGGTGCAGCGGACCGATGCGGGCGGAGCGCCGCCGGCCGTCGCCGCCCAGCGCAGCGCCCCGGAGCTGCTGGAAGAGGCGATTCACTTGCTCGAGACCGCGCTCGCGGTGGGAACCGGTGACCTCGACGAGCGGCCGAGCACACCAGCCGCTGGTGCAACCGACGCAGAGGCCGGCGGAGCCGCCGCAGGCGCCGGGGCTGCGACCGCTCCTGCCACGACGCCGCGCGCCACGCCGGAGACCCTGGCGCACCTGCAAGGGGGACACGCCGGCTTGCTCGCGTTACGCGGAGCACCCGAAGCCGAGATCCGTCGGGCCGTCGTGCCGATCCTGACCCCGATCGGCGCGCCGGGCCTCGGCGAACCGAGTGGCGCCGCCGCGAGCGCCCCTCCGGTGCAACGCAACACGCTCGTCCTCGGCGCGCCGCTGCTCGCCGGCGGACCGCCCGGCTGGGTGGCGTACGCCGTCCTCGGGGTGGCCACCGTCGGTATCCTGAGCTACGCGGCCTATCAGGCCTACCAGAGCCGCGCCCGGGCGCGCGAGCGCGCCGAGCCACGCGTCATCCCGCGGGTCATACCGCGAACCGGCGACCCCGAGCACCGCGGGCGGATCCAGGTCCAGGGCGGTGGCCTCGAGCTGGCGTTCCCGTGGGCGCGGCCGGCGCCGATGACCAAGGCCGAGGCGTTGGTCGGCCTCGCCGGGCTGCGGGGCATCCTCAGCCGCTCGCAGCTGTCCGAGCGCGACGAGGCGTTCGTGAGCGCGGCGAACTTCATCACCGCAACGCTGCACACATGTCCGCCTGACATCAGCCGCACGTTCCAGAACCGTGCGGTCCGGCAGCGCGACGGCGAGGAGCGCGTCGATATCGAGATCCGCACCGGGACCGCCTTTGTGTGATATCGAGGCCGACGTGCAGGACCAGCTGTCCGAGCTCGACACCACGCTGACCGTGCTCGCACGCGACGGCGGCCTCGAACCCGACAATACGCGCAGCAAGGAGATCCTCCAGGCCCAGATGAGCGCCCTGATCGCGCTCCCCGGCGGAGCGGTCGCGCTGGTTGCGCGATATGGCGCCGACCCGCGGGGCGCGGTGGTCCGCCCGCTGGCCTTCCTGCTCGGCACCGCCGTCAACGACCGTGCCGCCGCCCATGAGCTGGCGACCACCGTGTTCGCGATGATCGCTCAGCTGGCGATCGATGATCCGTGGCCGCGCTTGAACCTGTGCACGGCGGTCCAGCGCCTCCTGATGTTCGGCGCCGTCGACGCGCTTGCGCCACCGGCCGCCGCGGCCCTGGCGAAGCTCCTGCGCGAATCGCTCGCCGGGATCCCGCCGCTGCGGGCCACGGCCGCCACCGTGGTTGCTGATCTGTTCTACCGCCGGCGCACCGACCTCCTGGCCGACACCGATCTCGCAACCCTGCGCACCACGCTGCTCGGCCTGGTCGACGACCCCGATGAGCTGACTCGCAACGAAGCGCGCGGCCTGCGCGAGCTGCTGAGCAAGCCGCCGAGCCAGGGCACGGACTGACTGGCACGCACCGTTCCGACGCTCACCGCATGCTCGACGGTTCGCTCGTGACGGTCTAGACGATCTGCGATCGCGTGGCAGAACCGCGGCCGTCATTGCTCGTGGCGCAGATCCTGCGGCCAAGCGCATGCACGAAGAGGTAGCCGACTCTGGTATGCTGGTCCTGAAATGGGGCTGCGGAGTCTCGACGCGGTCGCGGGCATCGCCGCCTCCGATCGCGCGTCAGACTCCGGTGTGGTGCTCGAACAGCAAAGGAGGACAGCCATGTACGATCCGATGAACGACGATGATCTGCAGAAGGATCTGGACGCGTTCGACCAGGACCCGGCGCGCGAGATGGCCCGGCTGCCGGTGAAGCGCGACGCGGCGGGGGCGCCGGTCCAGCGGCCGTTCAGCGCGTTCTCCCAGCGCGATCTCGGCGACGGCCACTTCGTGCTGCACCGCGACACCGTCCGCAAGCAGTTCAGCACGGTCGTGGACGGCGTCTACATCTCGCTGGAGGACAACATTCCGGGCAAGGCGCCGATCGAGGCCGGCGACCGGCCCGAGAACCTGGTCGACGCGCTCAAGTTCGTCGACCTGGCCGCGATGGAAAAGGCCGGCCTGCGCAAGGCGGCGCTCGCCGACAAGTCGCAGCCGTGGTCGGACGACTACTGGGCGATCTACCTCGGCTGTCTGGGCAAACGCTACGCCGACCCGAAGTTCCCCGCATCCTCGGACTGGCAGGACAACCACGAGTACATCCACCAGCACCCGGCTGCCAGGATCGCCAGCGAGGGCGGCGCCGGCGTCGATCTGCTGTCACCGGCCGAGAAGTACGATCTCCTCGTCGGCGACAGCGCCGGCCGCCTGACCGCCGCCATGTGGGCCGAGGGCGAGGAGTACTACCAGGCCAGCGGCGAGGTCGAGTCCTGGATGGGGATCTGCCACGGCTGGGCGCCCGCGTCGTACACCCTGCCGCGGCCGACCAAGCCGGTCACGGTGCACGCGGCGAACGGGAGCACCAAGATCACGTTCTACCCGGCGGACATCAAGGCGCTCGCGTCGCTGCTGTGGGCGCAGGCCAACACGGTCACCCGGTTCATCGGCGGCCGGTGCAACGACAAGAACCCGAAGACCGACGCCAACGGGCGCGTGATCTCGGCCCAGGCGTTCGACACCAACCCCGGGACCTGGCACCTGTCGATCGTCAACCAGCTCGGCGCGGCTCACCGCAGCCTGGTGATCGACGCGACCTACGACTACGAGGTCTGGAATCAGCCGATGGCGGGCTACGAGTATCGTTACTTCAACCCGCAGACCATGAAGCTGGCCGGTACGCTGAAGGACGCCACGGTGACGCGCGGCGCCTACACGCGCGATCGGTTCAAGAAGTACCGCAGCCAGAACGCGGCCTCGTACGTCGGCGTCATCATGCAGGCGCGCTACATCGTCGAGACCGACCCGAAGCATCACCGCAGCGACGGCCCGTCGTCGGACGCGGTGAACACGGCGATCTACAAGTACGATGTCGAGCTCGACAGCGCGGACCGGATCATCGGCGGCGAGTGGTTCACCGGCAAGGCGCATCCCGACTTCCTGTGGACGCCGCCGCCCGGCGCGCGCGCGATCAGCCCGGCCGAGCAGATGGCCACCGGAAGCTGGGAGCCGGGGCAGGCGCTGCCCGACAGCTGGCGCCGCGCCGGGATGAGCGCTGCGGGCCGGGGCATGCCGCTGGCCAAGATCGTCGAGGCGCTGATCGGGCTCGCGAACCAGTGACCGGCGTGGCGCGCGCGCGGTCCTGGCTGGCGGTGCTGGTCGTGGTGGCCGGCGGCTGTCGTGAGGCCGAGCCGCGGTCGCCGCGGGTCGATGCGGTGGCCCGGAGCGCGGCGCGGCCGCTGTGCTCGGCGCCCGGCGCGGGGGCACCGGCGCAGCGCGCGGCGTGTGACCGGGAGTGGTCCGTCCTGGTGTACATGGTGGCCGACGCACCGGGGCTGACGCCGTTCGCGCTGTGGAACCTGCATCAGATGGAGGGCCGGCTGCCGGAGCCGGCGGGCAGCGCGGCGTCCGGGCGCGACGCCGACGTCGTCGTCGAGCTCGACGTCGACCAGCCTCCGGGCATCCGCCGGCTGCGCGTCGTGGGCGGCCTCGTGCCGTTCGCGCCGCTGCGCTCGGTCGACGAGGCGGCGGGCGAGGCGCCGCGGTCGCCCGTCGTCGAGCGACTCGACGAGGCGGCTGCCGAGGCGCCGCCCGCGACGCCGAGATCCAGCCTGGCCGGCTTCCTGGCCTGGGCCATCGCGCACTACCCGGCGCGTCACTACGCGGTGATCGTCTGGGGGCACGGCTTCGGCTTCCGGCCCGCCACCGGCGAGCCGTGTTGCGACACCCAGAACCCGCGCGGCGGGATCGCGCTGGATCTCAGCCGTCATGCGGTGCTCGACACGCCGGCGCTGCGCGAGGCGCTGGCCGACGCGTCGGCCGCCCGGCTCGGCGGCAGGCCGTTCGATCTGTACCTGTCGGACGCGTGCCTGATGCAGACGATCGAGGTCGCGACCGAGCTCGCCGGGGTCGCGCGCTACATCGGCGGCGCCGAGGCCAAGCTCGATCCGCTCGGCCTGCCGTACCGGCTGATCCTGCCGCTGGTCAACGGCAGTGCCCACGCGTCGCCGCCGTCGCCGCGCTGCCCGGCGCGCGACCCCGCTTGCCAGCTGGCGGTGATGCTGCCGGACCTGGTGCGCCGCGGCGTCGCCCCCGACAGCGCGCTGTACGCCGCCGCGGACGTGGCGTCGACGGCGCGCGACAACCTCACGTACTCGGTGCTCGACGCCCGGATGCTCACCGCGCGCGTCGTGCCGGCGATGCATGCGCTGGGCGCGGCGCTGCTCGGCTACCTGCGCGAGGCGCCGGCTCGCGACGAGCGCAGGATCGCGCTGCGCGACCTGCTCGTGCCGCACCGGCCGTCGGCCGCGCGGCCCTACGTCCACGCGTTCATCGGCGGGGGCCGGGACATCGGCTCGCTGCTGGTCGCCCTGCGCGCGCACCTGGCGCACGCCACCGGCGCCGAGCGCGCCACGCCGGCCGCCGCGGCGCTGGCAAGCGCGATCGACCGCGCCGAGGCGGCGCTGCGCAGCACCGTGCTCGCGAGCGCGCTGGGGAAGCGGTACGACGATCCGGAGTATGCCGGCATGCTCGGCGTGTCGGCCTGGCTGCCGATCAGCGCCGAGGACTACGCGGCGAACGCCGGGTGGTTCGCGGCGGCGAGGTTCTATCTGGCGCCGGACGGCAGCGCGCGGACGGCGAGCCCGTGGGGCGCATGGCAGAACGAGCTGTTCGGCGCGCAGGCCACGCCTTGACGCGGTCCGTACTCGCCCGGCGCTACGCGGGCTGCTCGACGGTCCAGCTCGCGATCCGGGTCGCCACGCGCAGCAGCAGCCGGCGCTGGGCGTCCTCGCTGGTGGTGACGGCGAGCCCGAGCATCGCCCCGGCGCGCCACATCAGCCAGCCGCCGCTCTGCCCGCGGCCGGCGAGGTAGCTGCGCGCCGGCAGCGGGCACAGCTCCTCGACGCGCACCGCCCACGCCAGCCAGCGCCGCAGCTGCGGCCACGTCATCGGCACGGCGGACGCCGCGAACGGCAGCCTGGTGTCGGCGTGGATCAGCATGCCGGCGGCGTCCCCGGCGAGCATGTCCTCGAGCGCGGCCTCGAGCTGTTCGGCGGCGAGGCCCTTGACGGTGGCGACGCAGGTGCACGCCGCCTGGGTCACGCTGATCGTGGTGCCCGGCGCATAGCCGCCGGCCTGGTGGGGCAGCCACTCGCAGTCGCGAACGCCCGACTTGACGAGCAACAGCATGCTGCGGCAGGTGTGATCGCGCAGCACGGACGTGAGCTGCGCTGCGGTGAGGTAGCCGTGGTCGACCAGCGACGCGGCGAACGGCTGGTGCTGCTCGCGGCAGCGCCGGATCACCTGCTCGATCGCGGTGCGGCTGACGCCGTAGCGGCGCTCGATCTCGTCGCTGAGCCGGCCGACCAGCTCGTGGTTGGCCCAGCAGATCCGCCCGGCCTCCATCAGCACGACGCCCTCGCGGTCATCGTCGGTCTTGATCCGCCACGCCCCGGTCCTGGGCTCGGGCGGCTCGGCGAGCCGCGCGAACATCGCGAACAGGCCGAGCCGCGCGGTGGTCACGGGTTCACCTGCGAGGCGGCCATCCGCGCCTGGACGAGGGCGACGCCGGGGCCGGCCGGGGTCAACGCCACGGCCACCGCGACCACGCCGGACGCGCGCTCGGCGACGAGCAGCAGGACCTCGGGCAGCTGCCACAGAACTTCGGGGCTGGCGATCGGGCCCTCGCGCAGCAGGGGGGAGGCGAGCCGGGCGACGGTGTTCCAGGTCGGCCACGCATCGCCGACCGGCTCGCCGCTGGCCGACGCCAGCCGCAGCGGCGCGCCGGTGAACCACGCGACGCCCAGGCATTGCGGCGACTCGCGGCGGAGCCGATCGAGATCGAGCGGTGTGGTCATGGCCGGCGCAGCGCGTGGAACAGGAGCTGGAACAGCCGCTCGGCGGCAAACCGCCGCTCGTGCTCGGGGACGGTGTAGTGGACGCGGAGCTGGACGCGGCCGGTGGTGGGGATCAGCGACAGCTCGTCGCCGCGCGCGGTGGCGAACCGCTGCATCGCGCCGACCGGCGGCCGGCGGACCAGCCCGGCGGCCTCGAGCGCGGCGCCCAGCCGCGGCCAGTCGATCCCACGGAGGGGGGGGGGCCCCCTGCCCCCCGCCCCGCCGGCGGAGCCGTCGGGGTCCCCACCCCCCGTCTCGCTGCGCTCGATCGCGACCGGCAGATCGGTGCGCCAGGCGAGCGACCGGATGCACGTGACCTCGCGGGTCAGCGCGAGGCGGAACGCAGCGGGTCCGGGCTCGGGCAGTGCAGGCGTCGCCGACATCGCGGGCATTTATCCCTGGTGCGGATCCCGGACGATCACAGCGCGTCCACGACGTACTCGGACAGGTTGTCGCCGCGCATCACGCAGCGGGTCTGCTCGACCCGGTAGCGCGGCTTGCCGCGGAACAGGTCGATGTAATACGCGTTGGTCAGCTGCGGCCGCTCGGTCCACTTGACGGTCTCGCACAGCAGCATCATCGCCAGGGCGGCGCCCTGGACGAAGTACGAGCGCGGCTTCTTGGCGACGCCGTAGCGCGTGCGATAGAACGGCACCTCGTAGTTGCTGGCCGCCTGGATCACGAGGCGCTTGCGCGGCTCGTACTCGTGGACCAGCCAGTGGCCGAACCCCAGGCCGCGCGCGATCGCGGTGCAGAACGACATCATGTCGGTGGGGACGCCCGACACCGGGCCGACCAGGCCCTCCCACTCCGGCGACAGCAGCACGTTGCCGAACGTGTTGAACACGCAGACCTGGCCGGCCTCGCGCATCAGCGCCTCGGCGGCGGCCACGCCGGCGGGGGCGGTGCGCTCGATGTGGTGCACGGCCTCGTACACGGTCTCGTTGTAGTAGCCCGGCAGGTGGGCGGTGACGAACACGTTGAACGCCGCGACCAGGCCGCGCTCGTCGCCCTGGACGGCGCGCATGAACTCGAGCAGGCCCGACGCGATCGCGGCGACGCGATCCTCGTCGAGGCCGCGGATCGGCGGGATCACGTAGCGCCGCACCGTGGCCTCGTCGACCGGCGGCCGGCTGAGGTGGCCCTTGCCGGTGGTCAGCGCGAACTCGCACTCCGGGTCGAGGGTCGCCAGGCAGCGGGTCTCGGTGGCGGTGATCGCGTCGGCCGCGAGATCGAACGCCAGCTCGCAGGTCGCCGCCGCGAAGCCCGCCGCGACCGCGTCGGTCGGCTCGTCGCGCTTGACCCTGGCGCCGTACTTCTCGCGCCAGGCGAAGCCGTAGTGCAGCGACGGCGAGCGCGCCCGGCCGCCCGCGCTCGACACGTCGAGCGAGATCCGGCCCTGACCCATCCACGCGAACACCTCGGTGGCCAGGCTGATCCGTTCGGCCGGGGTGGTCGCGCCGGTCGCGGCGAACACGGCGCCGAGCAGCTCGCGGAACGCGGTGTGGGCCGCGGTGGTGCGGACCCGGGCGCCCTCGGCCTCGCCGAGCGCGTCGTCGATCGTCTGGTCGTGGAACAGGTTGTAGTGGTGGCAGTGATACACGTACGGAATGCCGGCGAGGAACGTCAGGCTCTGCTCGGCGAGCAACTCTCTCAGGTCTTCAATCGCCATGTCCTGTTCCTTTCACAGACTCACAGACTCAGCTGCTTGACGCCGAGGATCTTGCAGGCGGTCTCCTCCAGACGCTGGACCTGATCGGGTGTCAGCGAGCCGGCCATCTTGAGATCGTCGAGCGAGATCCCGGCGCGCAGCGACACGCGCAGCGCCACCGCATGGGGATCCGGGGCATAGCGATCGAGGAACTCCATGATCCGGAGGCCGCGCGGCCGGTCCTCGGGCTGGACCTTGGGCAGCACGTGGGTGATGCGCTCGAGCAGGCGCTTGAGGTGGAGCCGGACCATGCCGAGCGGCGCCGTGCGCTCGAACACGCAGCCGGCGACGAAGTCGCTCGACAGCTCGCGCAGGACGACGAGCGACTCGGCGGACTCGATCGTCACCTGCATCTCGCTCGACCACGAGCCGAGCGCCTTGAGCCCCTCGCGGTTGGCGCGGACCAGATCGCCGAAGTACGCCGCGACGTCCTCTGCGCTCCACGACGTGCCGTCGCGCACCCACGACGAGAACAGCAGGCTGTCCGGCATCGCCGTCACGAAGATCCCGATCAGCTGGGGAATCTCCGCCACTGCTTGCTCGATGTAGCGGTCCATCACGTTGCTTCTCCTGGAGACGGTTCTCCGTGAAAGGCGCGCTCGACGGCATCGCTCAGCGCCAGCAGGAATTCGCGCGGCAGGGCGTCCTCGGTCACCACGCCGATCCCGAACCGGCCCCACCGGGTGGCGACCTCGACCACGTTGAGCACCTGGGCGCCGAGCTTGAGCGACAGCCAGCCGCCGCTGTCGCGCATCAGCGTGCGGACCGAGGCGAGCATGAGCAGGATCGACGACGCTGCGGCGACGTGGCCGGCCTCGGCCCCGACGTGCTCGACCACCGGCAGGCCGTTGTCGTCTGCGATGAACGCCGCGCGGCACGGCACGCAGTCCTCGATCCACGCGACCAGTGCCTGCAGCCGCTCCTCGAGCTGGCGCGACGGCGCCACGAACGGCCGGTAGGCGGCGCGCGGCGGTGCGGCGGCTGGTGCCGGCGCGGCGGTGGCGGGCGGCGCGGCGGTGGCGGGCGGCGCGGCGGTGG